>CAZJEY010000085.1:0-3499 GCA_964545135.1 uncultured Mycoplasma sp.
CGATAATCATCTGTCATATTTTTATTCATTATATATTCAATCGCTCTTAGGCAATCATAATCTTTTATTTGTATTTCAATATAATCAGTTGGTTCTACTTCTTCATTAAAAAGACCTAATTGTTTTTCTAAGTATAATTTTAAATAGCGATATTTTTTTATGCTGACATTATCAACGAAGTTATCAATCTTTTTAGTATTTAATAAATTATAAGCTTCTTCATATCTTTTAGTGTTACATAGTAAATTAACTATAAAGAAAAATATTTTAGGATCGTTACCAAACATGGGAATATAATCATTATATATAATATCCAGTGCTTCCTTATATTCACCTAATGCACATTCCAGTTGAATTTTATAAGTTAATACCATTTTAGAAAATGGATATTTAAAATACAACCAATTAATAAGTTTTTCAGACTCAAATAAGCCATTTTCTGAAATTTGTCTTTCTAAATCTGCTAGTACAAAAGGCGCTAAAGAATTATTTCCCAAATGACGATAATCATTTATATATGCTTTAGTTTTTACAGTTGTTGGTTCGATATATATTATTTCTTTGGTATTTCTTAATGTTTTAACTATAAAAGCATTTCTCGGATTATCATTAATTTTACCAATATTAGGGTAATAAAAATAATACTTATCAAAAATATCTAAAGATACTTCTTTATGAACAGCATCAAGCGTTGCATTTAATGTTCTTACAATAGAATTTAATATTTCTTCGTCAATAATAAAATCATTATGAGAAAAATTATACTTTACAGCATTTTTAGTACTATAATTAATAGTTTGGTTAATTAAATAAGAATTACTATTTTTATATTCTTTAAAATTAAAATTGTCTAATCTTTTTTCAATAAATATTTTTAAAGCAATTATTTCTTCAATTTTTTTATTACTAATATTAAAATTATATAATCTAAGAATTTTATAAACTTCAGTATATTCATTTAATTCTAAATGACATAGCGCTAAAAAATAAATAATATTATTATCCATATTAAATGTTGGAATATATTCTTCTTCGATTAGTTTAATAGCATCTTTAAAATTCCTTTTTAGATATTCAAGTCTGGCTTTATATAAAATCGCTGCATCATTTTTATTAGTTTCATAATATGTGTTTATTCATTTTCACTATTTAAATAACCTCTTTCATTAATTAATTTTTTTAATTTATTAAAATCATGTGAAATTTTCAAGTTATTCCTCCCCCTTACTTGCTTGCTATTATACCATAACTTACGTTCCTTATCAATGTTACGTTTACATTTCATTTACGCTTTTAGACATAGCACTTTTTTCATAAAAGTATTGTTTTTTAATAGTTTTTGTGTTATTATTTTATTACGTTGTGGCGATGTAGCTCAGTTGGCTAGAGCAATTGGTTCATACCCAATGGGTCGGGGGTTCGAATCCCTCCGTCGCTACCATAAAGAATAATTCTCGCTTTTGATGCGAGTTTTTTATTTAAGAAATATTAAAATATGATAAAATAGTAGCAAAGGAGACAGCAAATGAAAATATTATTAATTAATCACTTTCCACTTACTGGATCAGGCAGTGGCGTATACACTTATAATATTGCTAAATCATTGGTTAATTTAGGCAATGAAGTATGTATTATATTTCCAGAAAATGAATTAGTAGAGCCAAATGAAAAAATGAAACTTCATCCCGTCTATTTTAATGGGGTGAATAATGGTATATCATTTAATTTTCCTTGTTTTACTACTCATCCAAGAAGTACTAAAACATTTTATGAATTAACCGATAATGAGCTAGATTTATATAAAGATACCTTTAGAAAAGCCATTGAAGAAGAAATAAGAAATTTTCAACCAGATGTCATTCATTCTGGACATATATGGACTTTATCTAATATTGCGGGTGATTATAATATTCCATTAATTATTACTGCACACGGAACTGATTTAATAGGTTTTGAAAAAAGTAATATTTATAAAGAAGATTGTTATCTTGCTTATGAAAAAGCTAAAAAAATTATTACAATATCTAAAGATAATCAAAAACTTGTTGATAACATTTTTGGAAATCAAAAAAGCAAACTAATTCCTAACGGATATGATCCCGAAGTTTTTTATCCGGAAGTTGTTGATAAGGAAAAATTTTTAAAACAATTTGGCATTACTAAACCATATAAAAACATAATATCTTTTGCTGGTAAATTTACCAAAGAAAAAGGAATTGATACGCTTTTAAAAGCCGCCAAATTATATGAAAATGATGATACTCTTACAATTCTAGCTGGAGATGGTGAATTGTTTAATGAAATGATTGATTTAAAAAATAAACTAGGAATTAAAAATGTAATTTTTATAAAAAATCAACCTCATAACATTTTAAGGCAATTATATAATGTAGCAAACATTTCAATTGTACCATCACGCAAAGAAGCCTTTGGTCTCGTAGTAATTGAAGCACTGGCTTGTAAAACTCCAGTAATTGGCACTAATACAGGCGGTATTAAAGACATAATTAATGAACAGGTTGGTAGATTAATCGAAATTGATGACTACATAAGACTAGCTGATAATGTTAAATATCTATTAAATAATGAACCATTTGATTATGATTATATAGCTAGATACGCTAAAGAAAAATATTCACAAGATCAATTTACTACTAAATTAATTGACTTATATAATGAAGTTATCTTAGTTAAAAATAAAAAATACTAATATTTTATATACTAGTATTTTTTATTTTAGTAATTTTATGGTCATTTATCTCAATCTCATAAAAATCAAAATCTTTATTACTTTTTGTATAAACAACTTCATTATTAAATTCTAATATTAATTCATCATCTAGATTGTAACCAATAGTGCAATATTTTAACAGCAATCCTAAAATACATCTTTTATGAGTAAAAACTAAAGCATCTTCACATACACTTTTTATAAAAGAATCCATTCTATTTCCTACATCTGATAATGATTCACCACCACTAGTTTTATAAGAAAAATCATGTTCTTGTAAATTACTTAAAAATGTCATACTTTTATTAGCTAAATTTCCTACTTTACAATCATTTAATCTTTGGTCTAATTTAATAACTAAATCATATTTTTCTGCAAAATATTTAGCCGTATCAATACTTGCGGCATAAAAACTTGAATAGATTGCAAAAACATTATTAAAATTGCTTTTTTGACAATATTCGTTAATAGTTTTTTCCCCACTACTATTTAGTAATCTAAGGCTTCTAATATAATCAATATTTTCATTATTGTAACTAAGGTTATCAATTAAAGAATTACTGCATATGAGATATAGTTTCATAATTTTCTTCACCACCAGTTAATTTATCTATTTCAGCATTTTTAATACTTTGAAACCTTTTAGTAATTTTTTCAGTTGTTGTATGTAATTCATCAATGCTTTGATTTACCGATTTAACACTTCTTGATAGTTTATCCCAACGATCTTTATAACGACTAAATTCAATACCTAATTTATCTAATTCT
>CAZJEY010000086.1:0-3477 GCA_964545135.1 uncultured Mycoplasma sp.
TGCTTTTTGTAATTCACTAAATTCCATATTAAATACCCCCTTTGTGAATATGGCATATATTTTAGCATAAAACGCCTAAAATGTCAATCAAAAGTAAAACAAAATGTCACTAATTGTCATTTTTGATAATTGGCTTTGTACTTAGCTCAAAATCTAAATTATTACCATTAGTTAATAAATCATAAATACTAGCGCTAATAAGTTCATATTTATATAATAGAGAATCTTTGTTAATCGTTAAGTTTAGCTTTAATTTATTTAAATAATTACGGCCTTTACTATTGAAGCCCAGTATCTTAATATAATCTAATTGCATATTTTTGTTATCTTCCTTAGTAAGCCCGATTAATATATGAATTAACATTCTGGATAATTTATTATAAGTATATCTTTTGGTTTTAGTTTTTTTAATTAATTCTTGAATACTATTAACTTCATTAATAACTTTCTTTAATCTATTTTCAATACCTTCATCTACATCTAAATATATGCTTAAATCATGTTCAGTAGTAATTTTATATTTTATTAAATTAAAAAATAATTCTTCATCAATTTTTTCTAGTAAATTTTGTGATTTTTTCGGTAAATAAGGGGAAATATCGATATTATTACGTATTTTTTCTCTAATATTGCTTGCGCTTACAATAAAATCATTACTATTAATGTCTAAGTAATCATTAGTTCTTTTAATTGTAATAGGTTCTATCTTATAATTCTTTTCTATTATTCTTTTTACATAAGATATTCCAAGTAAATCATTAGGATTAAACTCGAATTTAACATTTAAGGCTTTTGCCATAGCAGTAGGGTAATTTTCTCCCTTACTTAAATAGAATTTAACATTTTGATCAAATTCTTCTTTGTTATTAAGTTGTAAAAGAGCAATATCTTTAATATTTTGAATATTATTTGATTCTGAACCAAAAACTATCTTTTTGGCATGCAATTTATCCAAAATATCGATGCTTTTACTAGCAAAAATATCCGCACTTTGAGTACCATACACAAAAGGAAGTTCAACAACTAAATCAACACCATAAGAAAGAGCAATTTCGGTCTTATTTTTTTTAGATATTAAAGATATTTCACCACGTTCTAAAAAGTAACCATTTAATACTAAAACTATTAAAGAATCAGGATATAATTCTTTAATCTTTTTTAAATGATATAAATGACCATTATGAAAAGGGTTATATTCACAAATTATACCAATTGCTTCCATTTTTTTCACCTGTTCAAAATATAACAATTTAATAGTTATTTGTCAAATTCATAAAGTATTGTTATAATTAGCAAAGGGAAGTGATTTTCATGATCTTAGTAATTTGCGGTCCAACTGGTGTAGGTAAAACTAAATTAAGTATTTTACTTGCTAAAAGATATAATGGAATAATTATTAATGCAGATGCTTGCCAATTTTACCGGGGAATGGATATTGGTACAGCTAAGATTAAAGAAAGTGAAAAAGAAGGTATAAAACATTATTTAATAGATAACTTAACTATTAATGATGAATATAATATTTGGGATTTTCAAAAAGCAGGAAGAAAAATAATAGAGGATAATAAAGATAAAAATATTATTATCGTAGGAGGAAGTGGCCTTTATTTAAGTGCTTTATTATATGATTATAAATATAAAAAACAAAAAGATATTGATTTAAGTCAATATAGTAATGAAGAACTTTATGAAAAGGTTATCAAAATAAATCCTGAAGCAAATATTGATCAATTTAATCGCAGAAGACTTGAAAATTATCTTAAAACTGAAAATATTAATATTAGAAAGCCTAAATTATTATATGATGCACTATTTATTGGCCTTACTACCGATCGAGATTTTTTATATAGCCGAATTGATGCAAGAGTAGATGAAATGCTCCAAAATGGCTTAGTTAACGAAGTAAAAAAACTATATACTATTAATCCGGATAGTCGTATTTTAAATAGTGCGATTGGTTATAAAGAAGTAATTAAATATTTAAATAACGAATTAACATTAGCTGAATGTATTAACCTTATAAAAAAGAATTCCCGTCATTATGCCAAAAGACAATATACTTGGTTTAATAATAAAATGGATATTAAATGGTTTAATACTAACTATAACAATTTTAATTTAACAGCTGATGAAGTAGTTAACTATATAGAAAACAGTTATCAAAAAAGATAACTGTTTTAATTAAATTCACTATAATACTCTTGATTAAAATTATGCTCAGTTAATTTAACATCTCCATCATCAGCGCTTGCCATTTCCTCTTTAGTAACTAAGAAATATTTATGATATAAATAATCTAAACCATCTGTTCCCACGGGATCATCCCAAGTAAGATCTAAATGTAACCATTTGTCATCAATTTTAACAACGTTCCAAACATGTCCTTTTAAATTATCACCTAAATCATATGAAGTTGTAGCTACTTTAGCGTTCTCATAACCTAATTTTGATAAAATAATTGCCATTAAATCAGTATAGCCATTACAGGTTGCGTAACCTTCTAAAGCTGGACCATAAGCGGTATATGATAAATAAGGGGAATTATTAGTATTATTTCTTTCAATATCATATTTAGTATTATTGATAATATAATCATGAATTCTTTTTAAATTAGTGTAATCATCATCATTTTTATTATAATTAGCATTAATAATTTCATCAACCTTAGTATTTATTTCATCTATTTCTTTAGAAGTATATAATTTTGTAACATTAATAGTAATTTCACCTGATTCATTGATAACAGTATTGATACCTTCATAACTATTATAAGGATGGACATAGTTAGAAATATGAGCAAAAGTAACATTATCATTAGTTAAATCTTCCATGTCACTTAGGCAACTTTGGTACTCTTCTGGACAATAAAAAGTAAATTCATCCCAACCGTTATTTAAAGTACTAAATATGATATCTTTTAAGTCTTGAATAGAATGGGGAATATAATCTTTACTTCTTTTAACAAAAGCAAAATCATAATCTTTAGTATATTCATTACTATCTTTAATAACTAATGTATGATTTTTTAAAAGGGTGTTAGATAGATAATCAGTAATATCATTAATCTTATATATAATAGTACCAATAAATAATAAACAAATTATAGGAATTACTATTTTTTTCATTGTTCACCTCTTAAGTAATTTTATCAAAAAAAAATAAAGTAGACAACTACTTCATATTTTTAATTTTAGCATTTAGACGAGATTTTTCGCGATTAACTTTATTTTCTTTAATTAAACCTTTTTGTAATGCTTTATCAATATACTTTTGTAAATCTTTAAATTTTTTATTAGCTTCTTCAACATTACCAGCTTTAATTTCTTTTTCACAAGCTTTAATTAAATTGTTAACTCTAGCTTTAAGTTCATGATTTTCTTCAGTTTTTTTAGCTATAACTTTAACTGCTTTTTTTGAACTTTTTATATTTGGCATAAATTCCCTCCTTAAAAATACATACTCATTTTAACAAAAAAG
>CAZJEY010000087.1:0-3435 GCA_964545135.1 uncultured Mycoplasma sp.
ATGTCACTATATTGTTTAGCACCTGTACCAGCAGGTATTAATTTACCAATGATAACATTTTCTTTTAAACCTCTTAAGTTATCAACTTTACCACGCATTGCAGCATCAGTTAATACTCGAGTAGTTTCTTGGAATGAAGCAGCTGATAAGAATGAATCTGTTTCAAGAGATGATTTAGTAATACCTAACATTATTGGGTTACCTTTAGCAGGTACTCCACCAGTTAATAATACCGGTTTATTGCCATCAACAAATTCTCTTAGACTTACTGTTAAGCCCTCTACTAAATCAGTATCACCAGAATCAACTATTCTAACTTTATTAATCATTCTCTTTACAATCAATTCAATATGTTTATCGTTAATATCAACACCTTGAGATTTATAAACTTTTTGAATTTCTTTTAAGATATATTCTTGAGCAGTTAGTGGATCTGTTACCGCAAGTAACTCTTTTGGCGCAATTACACCTTCTGTTAAGTTATCTCCAGCTTCAACTTCATCACCAACCATAACTTTAACTTTCATATTATAGTTAGTAACATGTTCTTTACAACCACTAGCATTTTCAATTGTAATTATATGTTTACCATTACTTTCTTCAATGCCAATAACTTTACCACTAATTTCTGCAATTGTTGCTTTAAACTTAGGAGTTCTAGCTTCAAATAATTCTTCTACACGAGGAAGACCTTGAGTAATATCATCTCCACCAGCAACACCACCAGTATGGAATGTTCTCATTGTAAGTTGAGTACCTGGTTCACCAATTGATTGAGCAGCCATTATACCAACAGCTTCTCCGGTTTCAACTAAGTTACCTGTAGCTAAGTTTCTACCATAACATTTTTGACATACACCATTAACTGTTTTACAAGTAAGAACACTTCTTATTTCAACACTTTTAATACCAGCTTTTAAAATTTTGCTAACGATATTTTCGCTTATCATTTCGCCAGCTTCTAAAATAACTTCTTTAGTTTCAGGATTAATAATTTTCTTAGCAGAATATCTTCCTAATATTCTTTCTGAAAGTGGTTCAATAACTGAATTATCTCTTTCATCAATTAGTTCTTTTACTTCTACACCTTGAATACTTCCACAATCATGTTCTTTAACGATAATGTCTTGAGCAACATCTACTAAACGTCTTGTTAAGTATCCTGAGTCAGCTGTACGAAGTGCTGTATCTGCTGATCCTTTACGAGAACCATGTGTAGATAAGAAGAATTCTGAAACCGATAATCCTTCAATAAAGCATGATGTGATTGGAACTTCCACAGTAGTACCATCTGGTTTTGCCATTAAACCACGCATACCAGCAAGTTGAGTAAAGTTAGATATTTTACCACGAGCACCACTATTCATCATCATAAATATTGGATTTTTAAAATCATCTTTAGAAAGTTTAGCAAGTTCATTTTTAACTTCGTCAGTAGCATCTGACCAAATTTTAATAACGCCATTATATCTTTCTGTTTCAGTAATTAAACCTTTTTTGTATTGTTTACTTAATTTATCTACTTTTTCTTTTGCTTCTGCAATTATTTTATCTTTAGAATCACTTCTTACTACATCTGCTGCAGATACAGTAATACCTGCTATTGTCGAATACTTAAATCCTAAATCTTTTAATTTATCTAACATTACTGATGTTTCAGTAGTTTTATATCTTTTAAATACTTGAGCAATTATTTGACCCAAAGTTTTTTGAATAAATGGACTCACTAATTCCATTTTCTTAATTTCTTCTGGAATATTTACTCCCATATCTAAGAAATACTTATTAGGTGTTATACCTTCAATATTTTCTTTTGTACCTTCATTTAAATATGGGAAAGTATCAGGAAGTATTTCATTAAATTTTAATTTTCCGACTGTAGTAACTAAATACTTATCTAGTTGTTCTTCAGTAAATAATTTATGTTTAAATGATTTAACTGGTATAGCAATTCTGGTATGTAAATCAATTTCTCTTCGTTCATAATCCATTAATGCTTCATTAGCATTTTTATATACTTTACCTTCGTTTTTGCCACCAGCTTCTTCCATAGTTAAGTAGCAGTTTCCAAGTACCATATCTTGACTTGGGGTAACAATTGGTTTTCCATCTTTAGGATTTAAGATATTATTAGCACCAAGCATAAGTATTCTTGCTTCAGCTTTAGCTTCTTCAGATAATGGTACGTGAACAGCCATTTGGTCACCATCGAAATCGGCATTAAATGCTGTACATACTAGAGGGTGTAGTCTTATAGCTTTACCACCAACTAATTTTGGTTCAAATGCTTGAATACCAAGTCTATGCAATGTTGGTGCACGGTTTAATAATACTGGATATTCAGTAATAACATCTTCAACAATATCCCATACTACTTCATCACGTGAATCAATTAATTTTTTAGCTCCTTTAATATTATGAGCTAGGCCTCTTTCTACTAAACCATGAATTACATGAGGTTTAAATAGTTCAATAGCCATTTCTTTTGGAAGACCACATTGATACATTTTAAGATTTGGCCCAACAACAATTACTGAACGTCCTGAATAATCAACACGTTTTCCTAATAAGTTTTGACGGAAACGTCCTTGTTTACCTTTTAGCATACTAGATAAGCTTTTAAGTGGACGATTAGAAGCTGCGGTAATACTTCTTCCTCTTCTACCATTATCAAATAATGAATCTACTGCTTCTTGAAGCATACGTTTTTCATTTTGAACAATGATAGTTGGCGCTCCTAATTCAAGTAATTTTTTTAAACGATTATTTCTGTTAATAATACGACGATATAAATCATTTAAATCACTTGTTGCAAATCTGCCACCATCAAGTTGAATCATAGGTCTTAACTCTGGAGGAATTACAGGAAGAACAGTAAGTACCATCCATTCTGGTTTATTTCCTGATTCTTGAAATGCTACTAAAGCATCTAATCTTTTAACCAATCTTATTTTCTTTTGACCAGATGCATCTTCTAATTCTTTTCTTAATTCAGTTATTTCTTTATCTAAATCAACTTTTTTTAATAATTCTTGAATAGCTTCTGCTCCCATACCTACTTTAAAAGTATTTCCATATTTTTCATAGTAAGCACGATATTCTTTATCTGATAAAGTTTGTTTTTCTTCTAAAGGTGCATTTCCTGGATCTATTACAACGTAGCTAACAAAATATAATACTTCTTCTAGATCCCTAGGTGACATGTCTAATACTAGCCCCATTTTTGATGGTACACCTTTAAAGAACCAAATGTGACTGCAAGGAGCAGCAAGTTCAATATGTCCCATTCTTTCACGACGTACTTTAGAACGAGTAACTTCTACTCCACATCTATCACAAACAACATTTTTATATCTTAATCTTTTATATTTTCCACAAGAACATTCAAAGTCTTTAGTTGGACCAAATATTTTTTCACAAAATAGTCCATCTCTT
>CAZJEY010000088.1:0-3434 GCA_964545135.1 uncultured Mycoplasma sp.
GGCCGTGTCTCAGTCCCAGTGTGGCCGATCAACCTCTCAGTTCGGCTACGCATCGTCGCCTTGGTAAGCCATTACCTCACCAACTAGCTAATACGCCGCAGGCCCATCTCTAAGCGAAGCTTTAAGGGCTCCTTTACTCCATAGAGCACATTCGGTATTAGCAGTCGTTTCCAACTGTTATCCCCAACTTAGAGGTAGGTAACCCACGTGTTACTCACCCGTTTGCCACTAGAGGGAAAATCCAAATCATAAGAAATCCGGTTTTTGTGCAAGCACGCAAACTTTCAATCTTAATCAATGGGCCCTCTCGTTCGACTTGCATGTCTTAGGCATGCCGCCAGCGTTCATCCTGAGCCAGGATCAAACTCTCAATAAAAAAGATTTATTTAAAATCTTAAATTGTTCGTTTTTCCTAAGCTACTCAAAATTGACTTTTTTACTTAGTTTTCAAAGATCATTCATGCACTCTTTTTCGCTGTGCACTAGTAATATACCATTTTGAATTTTGAATGTCAACAAAAAAATTACATTTTTTTCATTTTTTTTAATTTTTTTTTAATTTTTTACTTTTTATTGTAAAATAAGCCTAAATAAGGCATATTACAATAGTATTATATGAAAAAAACAAATAAATATTACTTGTTTTTTAGCTTGATATATTTATTATAATAACCATTTATTATATCAAAATCAAAGGGTCCCTCGTTTTTATTTTTCATTTCTATTAACTTATCTAATTCTTTATTTATAACTAAGTCTAAATCCTCTGAATAATTCATTATTCTTTTGTGGTATTTATATTCGTTTTTGTCTAATACCCTAAATCCTCCATCTGGAAATACTCTTAAATCTAAATCATAATCAATATATTTTATGATTTTTCCATCTAACAAATAAGGTGAGGCTATATTACAATAGTAAAATAAACCAAACTCTTTGAATTGAGCAATAACATTAAACCAACTATTCTTATAAAAGAAAATGATTGCTGGTTCCTTAGTTCTATGTGTTCTACCATCATTTTCTGTTACTTTAGTTTGATTATTACCGCAAACCAAATAATCTTCTGTAATATCTAAAACAACTGCTTCATCCCAAGTACGATGGATTTTCCCGTTATGCTTATAACAATGTATTTCTAATTTATCACCTATTTTAATTCTATTCATACAAATCTCTTTTCTTTTTTATATTATACACTACAAAAAAATTATTAACAATAAAAAAGCCACATTGTTAACTTAATAACTCGATGGCTTTATTTAATTGAGTATCTTCATATCCAATTATTTCATTATTATCATTATAATTATATACCAAATCCAAATTATAATCTACACTTAAACCTACACCATCTATACATACACCTGAAGGTGTTAACCATTTAGCAGTAGTATATTTGATTGTTTCTCCATTTTTTAAGGATGATATTTGTTGTACTTTACCTTTACCGTAAGTTTGAGTTCCCACCAAGGTTGCTCCATAACTTTGCTTTAATGCCGCAGCAAGTATTTCAGCTGCTGATGCTGTTTGTTTATTAACTAGGACAACTACTTTATATTCTTTATATTCATCAGTCTCATCCTTTATGGTTGTGGTTTTAGAATTATTAGTTAAGGAATATATTGTAAGGCCTTTTTTTAGAAATATAGATGCCGTTTCATTTGCTGCACTTAAATATCCGCCACCATTATTTCTTAAATCTATTATTAAACTACTCATATTACTATTTTCTAATTTAGTAACTTCTTTTTCGACTTGATCAGCTAATTTTTCAGAAAAAGCAGATATTTTTAAATACCCTATTGATGTATTGTCAATTACTTTTCCTTCAGCATAAGGATATGTTAAACTAGACTTTTTAATAGTATAATTTATTAATTCTTGATTTCTCTTTACTACTAGTGAAACTGTATCCATAGTATTATTTTTAATTAAACTACTAATTTCACTACTAGTCAGATTCTCCACGTTTGTATTATTGATAGTTATAATTTCATCATTAATTAGTAATCCAGCCTTTTCAGCAGGACTATTAGCTGTAATATCTCTAATTATATTACCTTCAATTGTAACCCCTATTCCTTCATATTCATCTTTTAAACCATCCATCATGCTGCTGTAATCACTGTCACTAAGTATTGTTGTATATTTATCTCCCAAAAAATTTAACATTCCTTCTTCAGCAGCATTAATCATTCCCTCTTTATCTACTTCATCATAATACTTACTAAGAATAGTCTTATATAAATCAATAAATTCTTGCAATTCTTTATCATCTTTTAAGTCATAATTCGTAATATTTATGCCATCACTATTACTAGTAACAATAATTCCAGTTGCAAGAGCAGATACTATTGCCGTAATTATAATTATAATAATAACACTTAAAAGTCCAAAACCATTGTTTTTTTTATTTTTCATTTAATCATCCCTATTCTTTTTAATTTTATCAATAATTAAAAAAAAAAGAAAGACATTTTACTCTTTCTTTACTATTATTCTACATTTTTAGTTAATATATTTTCAATACTAGTTATATCATCTATATAAGCATTTATCTCTTTATTACTAATTTTAATTAAAGTAATATCACCTAAATCAAGTTCACTAATACTTTTTGCATTTTTGTTACTAATGTTATCATTATTAACATTATAGTATTTCTTATTTAATTCATTATTTAAATCTATAAAATATACTTTTAAAGCGTCCTTATTTTCTTTATATTTGCTTATTAAAGAACTATAATAAGTTGCTTCTGCGCTTTTACTATCATAAATAATAACATAGTATTCTTCATATGGACGATTTAACATAGTTCCT
The DNA here is from genome assembly GCA_964545135.1 of uncultured Mycoplasma sp. Classification (GTDB taxonomy): domain Bacteria; phylum Bacillota_I; class Bacilli_A; order RF39; family UBA660; genus SIG200. Next base: position 2,827 of record CAZJEY010000088.1, read on the forward strand.
ATGGTTGCTTTATCATAATTAACTACACCAGCAGTTGTACTTCTACTTCCTTTTTCAATATATTTATCTGTAATTAAGTAAATACCACCTATTACTAAAACTAAAACAACAATTATAATTATAAACTTAAATACTTCTTTTTGTTCATCAGTATAATACTTCATTTTTTTCTTCACTTAAACCACCTACTAATAATTATACAAAAAGTTACCTTATTTAGCAAGCAGATGTTATTTATTAGAATTAGTAATTTTAGTATTTTCTTCTAAGTATTGATATCCAAGTGAATTTTTATTACTAATTATAGTTTTACCCAATTTCTTTTCAATATCATCTCTAGCAACTTTTGCAGTATTACCTCCCATTTTAGCTATTTCTTTGCTTTGTTCTAAGCCATAAGGCTTATATTCTTTAGCAAGCTCACGTGTTACCAGTTCACCTAAATCAGTAAGTGCAATTTCGACATCTGACATATTATCTCTTAAAGATTCCTTACGAAGTCCTTTAAATGTTTTATATTCACTTACCTATATTCCCGACCACTCTTGATATGTCTCATTTGTTAGTATTCCATATTCGTAATCTTTTGTTATTCCAGCATTCTTCCA
>CAZJEY010000089.1:0-3408 GCA_964545135.1 uncultured Mycoplasma sp.
GTAAAGAAAGAATTAGTTGAAACATATGGCATTAGTGAAGTTGTATCAGGATTTTCTGCTAGAACTCTAAATGTAGCACAATTTCCTTCTATCTTTTCTACTCTAAATACAGTAGAACATGTTTCACCAATAGGTACTCCACTACAATTAGTAGTCACGTCTTTACTAATTGGCATACTCCATGGAGTGCCATTTCCACAACAAGTATAAAGCATAACTGGACGAGTATTACATACTAAGCAATTAGCTCCTCCACCTAACATTGGTCTGTCACAAGTATCTAAACAATTATCTGGACATGCATTTTCTTGTAATACTAAAATAATACTTAAAATTTCTATTATGCAATTATTACTTCCAGAATTATTTGAACAATTATTCATTAAATATTCACCCCTTCATGTATTCTCATTATTATTTTATGTTTCATCTTTAATTTAGTGAGTATAATTACCTTGATAAAAAGAATATTGCTATTTTAGAGTAAAATATAGTATAATTAATTAGGTGATTAGTAAATGAGTACAGTATTACAATATGTAATAATAGGAATTGTTTTAATTATTATTGCTTTAATAGCAGTAAAATTACATCAAAAAGACTTTGCTATTAAAGAGAACAAATTAATTGGTTATTTAGGCGGTAAAGATAATATTATAAATGCCGAGTGTAATATGAGTAGATTTAAAGTTATTCTAAGAGATGTATCTTTAGCAGATAAAGACGCTATTCAAAAGCTAGGCGCTAAAGGTATTGTTGAAATTGATAATCAATTAAAAATTATTTATAGTAAAGATGCAAAACAATTAAAAAAATATATTGATGAAATAGTTTAAAAACTATTTTTTTTAATATATTTTTTCATTTATAAAATTATTTAGATCTTTAATTTTTAAAATATTTCCTTCTTTTATAATTGCAAAAGTTGAATTTGTAACATTTTTTATTTTGCAATCTGGTTCACTAGTTAAAATACCTACAAAATGATAACCAGTACAATAGTAATTTTTTACTTGATAGTTTATTTCTTCACTATTATAATTTGTAATATTTAAAATACTTCCTACATAATCTTCATTTATATTTCTAATATATTTTTTAACATAATCCTTATTTTCAAAATATAAATATCCTACTAAATTATTATATTCATCAATACTTTCTTTACTTAAAAACTCTCTTATACTTCCATAATTAATAACTTCAACATAATATTCATTATTTATATAGTATCTTTTATAATTATCATCTATATCTTTTTTATAATCAAAATAATCATTGCCAATTAGTTTAATAGTTTTTAAAAATTTATCTTCACCAATTGTTAAAGCTTGATTATAAGATAAATTACCAAATATATATTCTATTTTGGTTCTATCTATATTATTAGTAATTTCTTTATTACTTTTTCTATAATCTACATAAAAAATAGTTAAAATAATTATTAAAATACTGATAATTACTAAACCTATTTTATACTTCATACTTTATTCACCAATTAAATAATAACAAAATTATTATATTTTCTCAATATCTAAAATACTAGCTATTCTTATTAACTCACCATCTATAGTAATTAAATTACTAGGTGTTTTGCCCACTATAACTCTTTCAATAGTTTTATCTTCTAAAGTTATTTTAACTTTACTTTTATAAACATGATTAATAGATGCAAAAATATTATTTATCTTTCTTGTAATATTTACAGGAGCTCTTTTTATTTCACCTCTACTTTCTCCATAATATAATTCTTGGGTGTTTTTTATCTCTTTATCTATAGAATTAGCAAATACTCTTGGCAAATCATCCATTCTTACCCCTCCATAATATTTTATGATAAAAACTAAACTTTTGTACCATAATATAATTATGAAGAAAAAAAACATTCATAATCTTGTATTAATTATCCCTTTACTTATTATTAATATAATAAGTTTATTTAATATGCTTAATGCTAAATCAATTAGTACAACTTATCAAAATGTATTTTATAAACAATTAATTTGGTTTATAATTGGTTATTTATTAATCATAATAATTAAAAAAATTGATTTAAATAAAATATTTAAGTATATTCCCTATATTTATATTTTTAATATTATTCTTTTAATTTTAGTATTAATCTTTGGTAAAGTAATTAATGGTGCTAAATGTTGGTTAAGTATTGGACCATTATCTTTTCAACCCAGTGAACTAATGAAAATAACTTTAACATTTTATCTTGTTAAAATATATCATCAAAGAAATTTAAAAACTATTAAAAATCAAATTATTTATTTATTAAAAATAATAATATTAACCCTTATTCCTTCAATATTAGTATTTTTAGAACCTGATACAGGATCAATAATTAATTATTTAATTATTCTATTAGTTGTATTCATATTTAGTAAATTAAATATTTGGTTTTATATTTTATTTTTCATATTAGGTATAAGTAGTATTCTAATATTTTTATATTGTTATTTTTATAATACTGATTTCTTAATTAATATAATTGGCACCTCCTTCTTCTATCGTATGGATAGATTAATTAATTTTACTAATGGAACATCTTATCAATTAGAAAATGCCTTGATTAATATTGGCGCTGCTAGTTTCTTTAAATTTAATACTAATAAAATTCTTCTTTACATACCAGAAGCACCTACTGACTTTATGTTTGCTTTTAACATTGGAAATTACGGCTTATTAAGTGGTATACTAGTAATAATTTGTTACTTAATTATGGAATTATATATAATAAGTAAAAACAAAAAAATTAAAAGTAGAAAATACAAATTACTTGTTTCAACTTTTAATTCTATCCTTCTTTTTCAAATAATATATAATATTTTTATGAACATAGGATTACTACCTATTATGGGAATTCCTTTACCTTTTTTATCCTATGGAGGTACTAGCACAATAATTAATTTTATTATTATTGGAGTTATTCTAAATGGTATTAATAAATTTAGTAATAAGGTCTATAACTAGGATAATAATAACTATATGAATAATTGCCATAAGGATATGGTGAATATGGTGGATATTGTGGATAAGGCGCTACATTATATATTGGCCTTGGTCTAGTTAAACCAACAGCTGCTCCACCTACTAAAGCACCAGTCAAAAAAGGAAAAAAGAAAAATCTATCATCATTTAGAGGTACTGGATTATAATTACTTGTTGGATATTTTATCATTATATCATCCTTTCATTTATATCTTATGCTTATTTAACATTTAAATAAAGTAAAAATGCCTAGACAAAATGTTAATAATGTATTAAAATAGCTCAAAAAGAAGGTGCTAATATGAAATATTTAATGATTCCAATTACTAATAGCAATTTATTTGTTAATGGTGTTTCCATTCATGATATTTTGAAAGATAACTTTCCAGATGTTTATTATGCAATATTAAA
>CAZJEY010000090.1:0-3377 GCA_964545135.1 uncultured Mycoplasma sp.
TTCAAATATCTTTAGTAAAAGAAGAAGAATTAAAATTAAAAAGAGTAAAATTAACAGAAAAAGAAGCTTTTAATAAAGGATTAAAATTAGTAGATGAAAAGATTAAATTAAAATTATCTTCTAAAGAAGAAATTTTAGAGAAAAAAGTTTTGAAAAAAGTAATAAATGATAGTACAATGGTATTAGATATATTTGTAGTAACAAAAGAGAATATTGCAAAACAAATATCTATGAAAGAGGTAGAATTAGATGATACGAATGGTACTAAGAACAGTAATGAATGAAACATGGCCAATATTAACAGTATTTTTAACTACTATAATTGTAGTAAGATTCTTTTATTTGAAAAGTCATAAAGAAAAATTTGTTCTTTATAAAGAATGTATCTTTATTTTTGCTATTATTTATATTTGGTTATTATTTGAACTTTTAACAACAACTGAAATTAATACCAATAGTAGTGTTAATTTAATACCTTTTGAAGAAATATTAAGATATGATATTGGTAGTAAAATGTTTATGTTTAATGTCTTAGGTAATATTTTAATATTTGTACCATTTGGCTATTTATTAAGTTTTTATATAAAGCCAAAAAATACATGGCCAATAATTATAGTTAGTTTAATTACAAGTGCTATTGTTGAATTTACTCAACTTAATATTGGTAGAAGTTTTGATATTGATGATATTATTCTAAATATAGTTGGTTCTTTTATAGGATACTTAATATATGTAATCATTAGAGATTTGCAAAAACATTTACCAGACTTCTTTAAAAGTCCAACATTTTATAATATAATATGGATAATTCTTATAATTGTTTTAGGAATATATTTATTAAGTTATTGGAAAGTGATATTTTGAAAAAATATGAAATAAGTAATATTTATGGTTATGATAAAGATTATAAATATTTAAAAAAAATTATTAATAATACTTTAAAACATGAAAAAGTAAAAAATGCTCTTTTTAGTATTGTCTTTGTTGATGAAGATACAATAAGAGATTTGAATCGAAAATATAGAAATATTGATAAAGTAACAGATGTCTTATCTTTTGCATTTGAAGATAATCAAAAAATAGAGTATAATAAAATTAGATTTTTAGGGGAAATATATATATGTATTCCGAGAATGAAAAGTCAAGCAGTAGAATATGGTCATAGTGAAGAAAGAGAATTAGGATTTCTAGTTGTTCATGGTTTACTGCATTTATTAGGTTATGATCACATGACTAAAGAAGATGAAAAAGTGATGTTTGGTTTACAGGAGTTGATTTTAAATGGAAATAAACGGACAAGAAAAAGTAAAAGTTAGTGTAATAAAGAATATATTAAACAAATGTAAGTATTCTTTAGATGGACTTAAGCATTGTTTTAAAAATGAAACTAGTTTTATGTTAGAAGCAATAGCAGGTATCGTAATTATTATATTAGGAATATTTTTTGATATTAAATTTGTGGAATGGGTAATTGCCTTAGGTAGTTTGATGCTAATTTCAATTACAGAATTAATTAATACTGCTATTGAAGCAACCGTCGATTTAGTTACTAGAGAATTTCATCCTCTTGCTAAAGTAGCTAAAGATTGCGGAAGTGCCGCTACTGGAATAATGGGAATATTAGCAACTATAGTTAATTTGATTATTTTTGTTCCTTATTTTATAAGTTTATTTGTTTAGTAAGTAGGTTTATATGAAGAGTGGATTTGTAAGTTTAGTAGGAAGACCAAATGTAGGAAAAAGTAGTCTATTAAATAGAATAATAAATAAACATATTGCTATTACTTCAAATGTTGCTGGTACAACAAGAAATTTAATTGAAGGCATATATAATGAAAGTGATTGTCAAATAATATTTGTTGATACTCCTGGTATTTCTAAACCAATTAATAAATTAGATAGAGTATTAAATAAACAAGCTTATTCATTAACTAAAGACGTTGATTTAATACTTTTAGTTGTTGATATTGAAGCAGGTATTGGTAAAGGCGACAAATTTTTAATGGAAAATTTAAAGGATAATAAAATACCAGTCATTTTAGTTATTAATAAAATAGATAGAGTATCAAGAGAAAAATTAATTAAAGTAATTAGTGAATTAAAAGAATATCCTTTTGCAGAAATAGTACCAGTAAGTGCTTTAAAAAATGATAATGTAGATCATTTAATTGAAGTAATAAAAAAATACTTAAATGATGATGTTAAGTATTATGATGATTATATTTATACTTCTTCATCAATACCTTTTATGGCTTCCGAATTAGTAAGAGAAAAATTACTTAATAGTACATCTGAAGAAATACCTCATTCTATTACTTGTCATTGTATTAAATATGAAGAAAAGAAAGATTTAATAAATATAAGTGTTGATATTATTGTAGATCGAGATAATATTAAAGGTATGATTATAGGGCGTCATGGTGATAAATTAAAAACAGTTGGTATTGAAGCTAGAAATGAATTAGAAGATATGCTAGGTAAGAAAGTATACTTAGAATTATATGTTAAAACTATTCTTAACTGGAAAGAAAAAGAAAAATATTTAAAAGAACTTGGTTTCTTTGATTATGAATAAAAAAAGATAAACCTTCCCAATATATAAGTAGGAAGGTGATTTTATGAATAAGAAAGAAGCTTGGGATAAGTTTAAAAAGAGTGGTAAAATAGAAGATTATCTAGAATATAAAAAAATAGAAGAAAAGTAGTGATTTAATTGATAAGTGAAGTTGAAGGATTAATAATTAAAGAAACCCCCTATGGAGAAACATCTAAAATAATAAATGTATTCACTAAAGAACATGGTACAATTGGTATTATGTGTAAGGGAGCAAAATCATTAAAAAGTAAATTAAGGAGTAGTACAATGAAACTTACTTATGGTAAGTTTTATATTTATTATAAAGAAAATAAATTATCTTTACTTTCTAATGTCGATATTATTAATCCTTTAAAAAATATTAAAAGTGATATTTTAAAAATTAGTTATGTTTCTTATTTAGTAGAATTATTAACACAAGTGGCTAAACAAACAGATGAAACTTTACTTTATAATGATTTTATAAATACGATTTTAAAGATTGAAGACAATTTAGATCCTTTAATATTAACTAATATTTTAGAAATAAAATATTTAGATTACCTAGGAGTAGGATTAAATCTGACATCATGTGCTATTTGTGGTAAGAAAACAGATATAGTAACATTATCTACAGAAATAGGTGGACTTTTATGTAAAAATTGTTACCATAATGAAAAAATATTACCTCTTAAAATTATCAAACTACTTAATATGTACTACTTAGTAGATATTAAAAGTATAAATAAACTAAATATTGAAGATAGTTTAAAAAATGAAATAAATACTTTTTTAAATGCTT
>CAZJEY010000091.1:0-3366 GCA_964545135.1 uncultured Mycoplasma sp.
AATATAAAGAACGTAAAACTATTGGTGTTGAAGAAATTCAAGATATAATAGAAGATCAACTTAAAAAGAATGGTTATGAAGATGTATATCAATCATTTTCTGATTATCGAGAAAGAAGAGCAGCATCACGTGAAGCATTTGGCGTAAAACAACAACATAAATTTATTAAAGCAATTGAATCTTTAGGTTTAAAAAGTAGTAAAGAAGAAAATTCTAAAAGAGAAAATGCTAATGTGGATGGTGATGGTCCGATGGGTACAATGCTTCATTTTGGTAGTACGGTATCAAAAGAATTTGCAAAAGCTTATTTAATGGATACTAAATATGCTAGAGCGCATGATGAAGGAACTATTCATATTCATGATTTAGATTTTTGGAGCATGGGAACAACTACATGTAACCAAATCGATTTAGACAAATTATTTAAAAAAGGCTTTTCAACAGGACATGGTCATTTAAGAACTCCAAATGATATTATGAGTTATACAGCTTTAGCTGCGATATGTATTCAAGCTAATCAAAATGATCAACATGGTGGTCAAAGTATTCCTTTATTTGATTACTATATGGCACCAGGTGTTTTAAAAACATTTAAAAAGCAATTTAAACAAATGCTTGTTGATTTTCTAGATTTAGAAGAAATAAAAGGCTTGGTAGATTTAGATGAAATATTAAATATAATTTCTAATTTAGAAAGTATAGAAATTGATTTAAGTATTTTTAATAAATGGATGGATAAAAGTGAAAAAGTAAAAGAAATTATTACTAAAGCTTATGATAAAGCTCTTACTAAAACTGATCGTATTACTTATCAAGCAATGGAAGCATTTATTCATAACTTAAATACTATGCATTCAAGAGCGGGCGCACAAGTACCATTTTCTTCAGTTAACTTTGGTACTGATACTTCACCAGAAGGAAGAATGGTTATTAAAAATTTCTTACTGGCAACGGATGCTGGACTTGGTAATGGTGAAACACCAATATTTCCAATAAGTATTTTTAAATTAAAAGAAGGAGTAAGCTATAACGAGGGTGATCCAAATTATGATCTGTTTAAACTTGCTTGTAAAGTAAGTGCTAAAAGATTATTTCCTAACTTCTCATTTATTGATTCACCATACAATTTAAAATATTATAAAGAGGGTGACCCTAAAACAGAAGTTGGTTATATGGGATGCCGTACTAGGGTTCTTGGTAATATTGTTGATCCTACAAAAGAAATTACTCCAGGCAGAGGGAACTTATCATTTACTACAGTAAACTTACCAAGAATTGGCATTAAACATGGTATAGTAGATGGTTCTAGAGATAAAGCAGATATGAAAGCATTTTATCAAGAACTTGATGAAGTAATGGATTTATGTAAAGGACAATTGCTGCAAAGATTTGACTTACAGTGTAGTAAAAGTAAAAATAATTTTAAATTCTTATTAGGTGCTGGAGTTTGGTTAGATTCAGAAAAACTTGAACCTGGTCAAAAATTAAGAAAAGTGTTAAAACACGGAACATTGTCAATTGGTTTTATAGGACTTGCTGAATGTTTAAAAGCATTGATTGGTGAACATCAAGGTGAATCAGACAAAGCTCAAAAACTTGGCTTAGAAATAATTGGCCATATGAGAAAAAAGTGTGATGAATATATGGAAGAACTACATTTGAACTTCTCACTACTTGCAACACCAGCTGAAGGTTTAAGTGGTAGATTTGTGGGAATAGATCGTAGTATTTATGGCAAAATAAAAGGAATTACTGATCGTGAATATTATACTAATTCATTCCATGTACCAGTTTATTATAAAACAACTATTCAACATAAGTTAGAAGTTGAAGGTCCATACCATGAACTTACTAATGCTGGCCATATTTCTTATATAGAAATAGATGGCGACACAGCAAATAATGTCGAAGCATTTGAAAAGATTATTAGAATAATGCATGATAATAAAATTGGTTATGGTGCAGTTAACCATCCTGTGGATCGCGATCCAGTTTGTGGTTATGTAGGGGTTATTAATGATGTATGTCCACGTTGTGGAAGAAAGGATTTTGAAGGTGTACCAGTTGAAGTAATTTCACATTTAGAATGTGATTCATGTAAATAAGAAAGGAAAGAGGAAAAAATGGAAAAAAATATTAAAAAAGCAAAAACTGTAGGAGAAGGAGTAGGATTTGAAAGAATCCGTCGTATAACTGGCTATCTAGTTGGAACAACTGAAAGATTTAATAATGCTAAAAGATGTGAAGAAAGAGATAGAGTTAAACATACTGGCGTAAAATAAAATGAATATTCGTTTAGCAGCGCCTCTTCAACCAGATAGTGTAGTAGATGGCTATGGTATAAGGACAGTTATATGGACACAAGGTTGTGGTCATAATTGCCCTTTTTGCCAAAATCCAGGAACACATGATTTTGAAGGTGGATTTATTGAAAGTGTAAAAGATATTTGCAAAGAATTAGATAACTTGCAAAATCAAGATGGTATTACTTTGTCAGGAGGAGATCCTTTATTTCAAATAGATGCTGTATTAGAAATAGCAAAGCATGCTAAAAAAATAGGACTTAATATTTGGTGTTATACAGGATTTACATATGAAGAAATTTTGAAAATGGGCGAAAATAATCAAAAGTATTTGGACTTTTTAAGTACTATTGATGTTTTAGTCGATGGTAAATTTGAAATAGAACATAAGAGTTATGATGTTCTGTTTAGAGGATCAACTAATCAAAGACTAATTGATACTAAGGCATCATTACTTTTTGGAAGCGTAATATTACTTCCAGAAAGTGATGGAATATATGAAAAATTCATACCTAAAAAAGAGGTTTATATTTAGAAAGTTACCAGAAAGTAACTTTTTTATTGTGTAAAATCAGTTGCAATTCAATTGACATCAAACAAATCCAATAGTAAAATTAAAATATAGAAAATACAAGAAAATTAAAAAATTTAAATATGAGGTGGTTATAGTGAAAAATGGTATGGTTAAATATATAGTTGCATTAATAATATCAATAATCATAATTATTTTTTTAACACTTTATATAGTCAATTCTGAGAAAAAGGTAGAAGCTACAGAAATTAAAACTGATGTAGCTAAACAGAGAATTAAAAAGGGAGAAAAAGAATATATTTTAACTAGAATACTTAGTATAAATACTAATGAAAAAGAGTATAATTTTAATTTGAAATTTTATGGAGAAACTTTAAAAAATAAAAATAAAATAATAAGTGTTGAAGTATATTTAGATGAAATTATCCTAGGTGAATATATTTATATTGATCCAATTAGTAGTGAAGAAGATTATAAAAATATAATTAAAGATGTTGAAAAGGATGAAAGTAATTTAACCGAGCTATATTT
>CAZJEY010000092.1:0-3301 GCA_964545135.1 uncultured Mycoplasma sp.
AAATCTAGTTTTTTTTAAATATTTTTTTAATTTCTTTCATATAATTTGTTAGGTGATGATATGGATAAAGTAATTGAAAATACTAGTTTTGGTAATCATGAATTAAAAATGATTGATCGGGGAATATTAACTTTAACAGGAATTAATAAAATCGATAGTTTTGATAATGAAGAATTCTTATTAGAATCAAATATGGGCCATTTACATATTAAAGGAGAACAATTAGAGTTAGTAAAATTAGATACTCATGATGGCAATGTAAAAATCAAAGGAAAGGTTAATAGTATAATATACTTAGAAAATCATAAAAAAGATAAAGAAGAAAGTATATTAACTAAATTATTTAAATAATGAATAGTTATTTACAATTATTCTCTTTTTTTATTTCATTTATCTATGGTGCCATCTTCTTTCTTTTAACGAGATTAAATTTTTATATTATTGAAAAATTATCTAATTATCTCAAAATGTTCATTACTTTTGTTTTTGTTATCGATATAGTTATTATTTATACTTTAATTATGTATAAGGTTAATAATGGCAATCTACATATTTATTTTATTTGTATGGTGTTGATAGGATTCTTAACAGCTTATCTAACTAAAATTGATAATATAATTAAGAATTTTATTAATTCAATTGTAAAAAAAATGTAAAAGGATAAAATAATATCTTGATTACTTATTTTTATGCTGTTATATTTATTATAAGGTGAAAAATAAATGAAGAGAAGGAAAAGTAAAAAAGAACGTAAAAGATTATTCTTAATCACAACTGTTATTTGTTTATTAATGGCTTTTTTAGTATCTTCAGTTTATAAAGATTGGGTTAAAATATTAAATAATAAATCAAAAGAAATATCTTTAAATAATAAATACGAAGAACTATTAGAAGAAGAAAATTCCTTAAATAGTGAAATAACAAAATTACAAGATGATGCTTACCTAGCAAGATATGCTAAAGAAAAATTTATGTACTCGGCAACTGGTGATACTATTATTAGGATGGATGAATAAAACTCACAATTGTGAGTTTTTAAATTATTTGATCAATTAAACCATAATTTAATGCTTCCTTGGCATCCATAAAATTATCCCTATCAGTATCTTTTTCTATTTTTTTAAGACTATTTCCAGTAACATCAGCGAGAATTTTATTTATTTTGTCTTTAGTCTTTAAAATGTGTTCGGCAGCAATTTTAATATCAGTCGCTTGCCCACTAGTGCCACCTAGGGGTTGATGAATCATTATTTCTGAATTTTTTAAAGAGCATCTTTTACCTTTTGTTCCATTTGCTAAAATAAATGCTCCCATGCTAGCTGCTAAACCTATTGCAATTGTTTTTACATCACTTTTTATGTAATTCATTGTATCATAAATAGCCATTCCTGCACTTACACTACCACCTGGTGAATTTATATATAAATAAATATCATCATTATTTAATGAATCTAAATACAATAATTCACTGACAATAATGTTACTTACAGAGTCATTTATTTCTCCACTCAAAAAGACTACTCGATCTTTTAATAATCTTGAGTATAAATCGTACGCATACTCCTTATTACTGCTTTTTTCAATAATTGTTGGAATTATGTTCATCTTTTCACCTATAATTATAATATAGAAAAAGTTAAGTTTTTATTCAAAAAAAATACTAATTATGTTAGAATATAGATAATAGAGGGGAATATGTTGTGGAAAAAGTTAAAGTTACTTATAAAAATAATGTTAAAGAATTTCCAAAAGGAACTACTTACTTTGAAATAAGTAAGGATTTTGCAGTTAAAGAAGATATATTAGCTGTAGAAATTGATAATGTTATTTATCATTTAAGTGACAAAGTAAGAGAAGATTGCAATATTCGTTTTATTGATTTAAGCGATGATATGGGAAATAAAATTTATAAAAATAGTATCAAATTTTTATTTGAAGTTGCTTTAAAAAGAACGCTAAATAACGCTGAAGTAGTTTATGAACATAGTGTACCTAAAGGTATAGTTGCTAGTATTATTTATGAAAATGAAATATCATATAACGATTTAAATAATATAAAAAGAGAAATGTATAATTTAGTAAGTGAAAATTATCCAATAAAGAAGTATACTATTTTAAAAAGTGAAGCAATCGAGTATTATAAAAAACATAATTATGAAGAAAAAGCCTTAAATGTACAACATATTTCTGATAAGGTAGTTACTCTTTTTGAACTAGATGGTTATTTTAACTATTTTTATACTTCTATGGCGTATAATACTAGGGTATTAAAAAAATATGAATTAAAAAGTATTGGCAGAAATAAAATAATTATTATTCCGCCTGATAAACATGGAAATATACCAGATTATTCTAATTGTCAGAATATTATTAATTCTTTTTATCGTGGAAAATGCTTATTGAATGATTTAAATATTAATTATTTAGCAGATTTAAATCAAGAAATATTAGATTTAAAAATAAAAGAATTTATTAAATCATGTGAATTAGTTTTTGATTTAAATTTAGCAAGTGCTGCTAAGAAAATTTGTGATAATAAAAATATTAAATTCGTAATGATAGCAGGACCGTCTTCGAGTGGTAAAACAACAACATGTAAACGTTTGGCAGATTATTTAAGAGCAAATGGTTATGATCCTATCATGTTTAGTATAGATGATTACTTTGTAGATAGGGAAAATACTCCTTTAGATGAAGAAGGAAATAAAGATTATGAATCTATTAATTCTATAGATATTGATTTATTAAATCAAGATTTAGAAGATTTGCTTAATAATAAAAAAGCGCAAATGAAAAGATATAATTTTATAACTGGTAAAAAAGAACTATTGGATAAAGAATTAGAGATGAAAGATAATACTATTTTCTTGATTGAAGGATTACATGCATTAAATGATGAATTAACTCCAAAAATTGGGGCAAAATATAAATATAAGATTTATTTAAGTCCATTTATACCATTGAATATCGATATCCATAATTATATTTCAACTATTGATTTAAGGTTGATTAGAAGAGTAATAAGAGATTCAAGAACTAGGGGTTATGATATAGTTCACACTATGGATAAATGGAAAAGCGTAAGAAAAGGTGAAGAAAAGTATATTTTTCCTTATGTTTCGCAAGCTGATATAGTGATTAATACGGCCTTGGCTTATGAAGTAGGAGTATTAAAAGTTTATATTGAACCATTATTATACTCAGTAGATATAAATAATAAATATTATGAAGAAGCTAGAAGAATAATTAATTTTTTAAAACCTTTCTTTAGTATTCCTAGTGAATATGTACCAGAAAATTC
>CAZJEY010000093.1:0-3208 GCA_964545135.1 uncultured Mycoplasma sp.
GCAGGTGATTCAACTATAACAATATTATTCATTAATCCTCCTCATTAACTATATTTATTGTTTCACTTATTTTTAACTCATTTATTTTACTTTCTAAATAATTAAAATAATTTAATTTAATAGCAGAATTACTCATTGATATTTTTAAACTAACTTTTTCATTTATATTACGAAGTTCTTCTTCAGTATATGCATTTTCGATATAGAATTTAACCTTTCCTGTTGCTGCATTATAAAATGCTTTTTCATTTTTCCATGAACCATCGGCAAAAATTACAATTGACTCGTATTCATTACTTAATAAGTCAGTACCTACATATAATCTTGGATCATATTCTAAGCCAAGTAAATTTGCAATAGTTGGTACTAAGTTAATATAAGACGTATATTCATTAAATTCTTTAGGTTCCATTGTACTATTATAAATTACAAAAGGTGTCCTTTCAATTTCATAATCATCTAATGAATGAGTTATTGTTTCACTAACTGTACTTTTACTTAATCCATAAGGATAATGATCAGAAAGTAAAACAATTACCGTATCATCTAATTGGTTTGCTTCCTTTAAACGCCTATAAAGTTCTCCTATAGCTTCATCAACCACTTTTAATTTAGATAAATATCTACTCATGCTATTTGAATAACCCATTGCTTTAAATTCATCCTTATATAAATCACCATAAGTACTACTAGATGAATAAGGTTGATGAGATGTAACAGTAGTAAGCCATGTCATCCATTTACCATCTTTTGCTAAATTAATATCCATGGCTTTATTAATGAATTCACGATCATCAGGCCACTCTCCATAATAAGATGCCGTTTTTATATTTAATTTTTGAGCATTAAAGAATTCTTTACTACCCATGTTAATATGAATTGTTGGTCTTTTATAATACCATTCTGAAAAATCATGCATACTATTGGTTGAATAACTTGCATTATTAAACAAATTAAATATTGCTTCAAAATATGTATTATTTAAATATACATTTGATGTACAGGCGTTATAAAGCGAATAAAGACCTGTCATAGCACTAAATTCATTATTGCCAGTAGCGCAACTATTTCTTGGCGAATAAGAATTATTCCAATGCCAACCTTCACTATATAATTTATAAAAATTAGGAAACATTTCTTTGTTTATAATTGTTTCATTTACTGATTCCATTAAAATAACTACTACGTTTTTGTCTTGAAACATTCCAGTATATTCATTATAATCAGTAATATTTTGGCTTAAGAAATAATTATGTAAATTTAAATACTTTTGATTTTGTTCATTTTGAGCAATAGTATCTAAATAAGGACTTACTTCTCTATTAGTAACCACTTCTATTTTTTGCTTTGCATAAACTTCTACTTCTTCTGGTTGAGGAAATAAAAAACTTTTAATATCTAAAAAGGCAAAAACACTAGTACCGAATTGATTAATAGCCAAACTTGGATTATCTGCATGTCTTACTAATACTTCATTTGATGTTGTTTGATATTTATTTTGCATGAAATCCCAAGTAACTGTACCATAATATAAAAATACAAGTATCATTAATACAAATGGAATTATTATTGTTCTTAAATTAATAACTAATGGTTTGTATTCCGTTTTAATACTTATAATAATTAAATATAAAATATACAAAACAAAAGGAATAAAAATAAGATAGTAATTCCATCTAAATGATCCCATATAATCCCAAAAATAATCTTTTACAGCGCCAAATTGACTAGATGTTTTGAAAGATATATATACCCCTAAATAATTGATAAAACCAAGTTGTAGCCATGCATAAAGCGTTGCTAAGAATGTAAAAAAACTACAAACAATATTTTTTAACCATCTTTTAGTTATTAAGGTGGATAGAGATGTTATTAACAAGCTAATAATTGCTATACCCAAAAATATTCTTAAAGTTGACCATACCATAATTGGAAAACCGCTAATTAATCTAAATATTATTTCTACAGCAAAAATTGCAATACACATAAATAAAAAATTACTTTTAAATCTATCTTCAAAAATCTCTTTTATATACTTTTTCATCTTACTTCACTTTCTATAACTTCTTTTACAGGTTTAAAGGTTTTGCGATATTCATCAGTAACGCCATATTTTTTTATTAATTCTAAGTGCTTTTTTGTTGGATATCCTTTATGGTGTTCAAATTCATAATATGGATATTTTTTAGCTAAATCAACCATCATTTTATCTCTTGTCACTTTAGCAATAATACTGGCAGCAGAAATTGATTCACTTAGTAAATCGCCTTTTATAATGTCTATAACAGGTATTTTCACATCTAGTTTCATTGCATCACTTAAAATATACTCGGGAGTTATATTTAAATCATCAATAGCTTTTTGCATAGCAAGTCTTGATGCTTCTAAAATATTAATTTCATCTATTATCTTTTCAGATACAACACCTATACCTACACTAACTGCATCGTTCATTATTATATCATAAAATTTTTCACGCTTTTTCTCGCTAACTTTTTTTGAATCAGTTAAGCCATCTAGATGATAATTAACAGGAAGAATAACTGCTGCAGCAACTACGGGACCAACAATTGGACCACGTCCAACTTCATCTACTCCAGCAATTAAAGTAATTCCTTTTTTATATAATTCCTTTTCATATTTTAAATTATCTACTTCCATATGTCAAATGTAATACCTTTAATCCTCTCATTCACTACATCATTATACACCTTTAAGCTAACTTTGTCATATTCAATTTCATTATTTTTAAAAGCACCAATTTTTTTGGCAATTACTTCATACATAGTCATTACATCATTATCATCAATATTATATAGTTCTTTTAATTTGTCATTATAATTATCATATAAAAAGTTTAAAATGTGAATACATATTTGATCCATGTTTAATATTTCACTTTTAATACCTCCAGTGGCAGCAATGTTTAACGCAACTAATTCATCATCCAACTTTGGCCATAAAATACCTGGGGTATCTAAAAGACTAATACCCACTTTAGTCTTAATGACTTGTAGTTGTTTAGTAACTCCAGGACGATTCTCAGCCGTAGCTACTTTCTTACCACACAATTTATTTATTAAAGTACTTTTACCAACATTTGGTATTCCGATAACTAACGCTCTTATTTCTTTCTCTTTTAAACCCTTATTTTTTCTTTTTAATTGTATATCACTAGTTAATTCATGAGTCTTACTAATAATTTTTT
>CAZJEY010000094.1:0-3198 GCA_964545135.1 uncultured Mycoplasma sp.
GCAATATTATTTGTCTTTACTTATTTAATAAATATATTATATGGTAGTATAGATTCTTTAAAAGAAAATGAACAAGTTGTTTATACATCATATTTAATAAAATTAAAAGATAATGAATTTAATTCCTCTAGTAAAATAGGAATGATTAAAGATGATAATGATATAGAAGGTAATATTTTAGCTAAAGATATTATTAAGAAAGAAAAATTAGAAAATGAAATAATGTATTATGATACCTATACGGAATTACTTATTGGTTTATATGATAATGATATAACAGCAATATTTGTTAGTGGCAATTATGTAACTTTATTTAGAAGTGTCTATGAAAACATTGGTTCAGAGACTAAAGTAATATATAAATTAAGCAAAAAGATGGCAAATAAAGATTTATCTTTAAAATCCAATAAGGAATTAAATGAACCATTTACTTTACTTCTAATGGGTGTTGATACAGAGAGTAGTGAAGGAGTAAAAGCTAATTCGTCATTTAATGGTGATACTTTAATGTTAATATCATTTAATCCTAAAACTTTAAATGCAACAGTGTTTAGTATTCCTAGAGATTTATATGTTCCTATTAGTTGTCGAAACAAAGCATATAATAAAGTTAATTCTTCAGCAGCTGGCGGAACATCTTGTGTAATTGATACTATTGAAGATTTGGTAGGAATTGAAATCGATTATTATGCTAAGATTAATTTTCGAGGTGTAGTTGATTTAGTAGATGCACTTGGGGGAGTTGACTTAGAAGTAATATATCCTTTTTGTGAACAAGATAGTCATCGCAGTTTTGAAAATGAAATATGTTTAAAAAAGGGTTATCAACATTTAGATGGTGAACAAGCCTTAGCGTTTGCTAGACATCGTCATAGTCTTCCGACGGGTGATTTAACTAGAATTCAAAATCAACAAGTTTTAGTTGAGGCAATGGCAAGAAAATTGGTCAAATTAAATAGTTTAAGTGATGTAAGAGATGTTTTAAGCGCTGTAAGTAATAATATTTCAGTAAACATGAGTACTACGCAAATATTATCAAGTTATAATATTTTAAAATCAATGGTTATTAATACATTAAATGGTGAGAGTGCATTGACATTAAACAAAACATATTTAGAGGTTTATGATAAACCTATATATTTACCAAATGGTATGTATTCAGCAACATTAGGATATTATGATAAATCACTTGAACAAATAGTAGAAGCAATGAAAGTAAATTTAGAATTAATAGAGCCAGAATTAATTAAAAATTTTTACTATGATGCTAATACAATTTATGAAAAAACTGTTATAGGTAAAGATATTAAACAAACGGATAATAGACTGGTAATGGGAGATTTTCGTGGTAAGAAAGTTACTGAAGTTGAATACTTTTGTAGCAAAAATAATATAGAATTAACCAAAGAGTTTGTAAATATCGGCGATAAATATTATAATAGTCAATATTCAGTGGGTTTGGTTGGTAATCAATCAATTAAGCCAGGTATGGAACTTAATAATATAAGTAGTATGACAATATATATTAATAGTTCAAATTAGAAAGGGTTCTATGAATAATACATTAAAGCATGTTGCTATTATTATGGATGGTAATGGAAGATGGGCAACAAATAGAGGGTTTAAAAGGAGTAGAGGTCATAAAGAAGGGGCAAAAAATTTAGAAAAATTAGCACTTTATGCTAATAAAATAGGTATAGAAGTATTAAGTGTATATGCTTTTAGTACTGATAATTTTAAAAGAAGTAAAGAAGAAGTCGATTACTTAATGGATTTACTTGTAGATTATTTTAATAATAAGTTAGATAAAGTTATCAAAAAAGGAATAAAAATAGTAGTTAGTGGTAGAAGAGATAACTTGGAAGAAAAAGTACTTAATGCCATAGATAATGTTATAAATAGAACTAAAAATAATCAAAATGGGATCTTAAATATATGTATCAATTATGGTGCTTGTGAAGAAATAATTGATGCTACTTTAAAAATTCATAAATTAATAGGAGAAAAAAAGATAACAGAAGATAGTATAAATCGTCTTACTTTTTCCAAATATCTTTATAATGATTTGCCAGCAATAGATTTGCTTATTCGTACTGGTGGTGAAAAAAGATTATCAAACTTTATGCTATATCAAGCTTCTTATGCTGAAATTATATTTAATGAGACGCTTTTTCCTGATTATAATGAAAAAGAATTTCAAAAAGATTTAGAAATTTATAGTAATCGTGATCGACGATTTGGAGGTATTAATTATGAAACAAAAAATAATGATTGAATTAATTAATTCAATAGTATTAATTATTTATGGCGTTGTTATATTAACGTTACCAGTTTTGCAAATTCATAATCCTAAATATATATTATTATTGATGTTAATCATCTATGGATTAATTAGTTTATTTAAATTTATAATGGTATATAAATCTAAAGATTATGATGGACTATTTACCTTTTTAGCATCAGTTATAACAATTATTTTAATGTTTATAATTGATGTTAATAGTAAACCTTTTAAATTAGCGTTTGTTTTGTTAATTTGGATTGTATTGATGTCCTTAATTAAATTAAAAAAGTCTGATTATTATCATGATCGAAAGAATAAAGAATGGATTATTAAAATTGTAAGTTTAGTATTGTTTATAATTGTGGGACTTCTTGCAAGTATTAATTTATACAATATTGATGTTCAAGTATTAGTATTAGGCTTTTTCTTTTTAATTCATGGTATATTGGAATTATTTGAACCATTAACGATTTATGTAAAATAAAATCACTTCAATTGAAGTGATTTTATTCGCATTTACAATCATCACAACTAGTGCATTCACAATTACAATTATCATTTTCACTAATACTAATTGCGCTAGTTGGGCATGATTCTTTAGCATTTAATAATTCTTGACTATCTAAGTTATCTTGATTGATAGCTTCTGAAAGTCCATCTTCACTAAAATCAAAATGTTCTGGATCTATAGCTACACAAGCTCCACAGCCAATGCATGCATCTTGATTTACAAATATCTTTTTCATCTGTCCTCCTTATTTGATTATAATAAAAATAAATAAATATTGCAATTTGAAATAGTTATTTATTGTCTAAAAATAGTAAATAGATAATCATTTTATTTCAATTTAATCAATATTTATGTTATTATATTTATAAGAAGAGGTGTTAAATATGAGTTCAAGAATGAATAA
>CAZJEY010000095.1:0-3171 GCA_964545135.1 uncultured Mycoplasma sp.
TTAAATCATATTTTTCTAAATAATCACTTATTTTTTGATAATTTGTTCCATATATAAAATATATATTATTTTTATTATTATAATCTAATATTTTTAAATCGCTCATATCATAAATAAAACTTTTAGTTTTACCATTTATGGTTTTTGTATAATATAAATAGTTATCACCTATGCTTATATTGATATAATTTTTAGCAATTTTATAGAATGATATTTCACTTTTAAATACAATTATTTTATAATTTAAATTATTAAAGATTTCTTTATATAAATACTTATAGGCATTAGAAAAATTGGGAGGAGTGATAATAATCAACTTGTCATAAAATAATCCTGGTTTTATATTGTTATCAACTAATAATTTTTTAAAACTTTTAATAAACCTTTTAATGTCAATAATTAAGCCATTTCTTAATGTATCATTTAAAGGCTTATACTTAATAATTTTATTATTTTTACATTCATAATAATTAATAAGATCATTTAAATAAATTATATTATACATAAAATTCTCCATTTCAAATAAAAACCTTATTATTATTATTAATAAGGTTTTACAAATTATTCATAATCTTGAATATTTGCATTTATAAGTTTTTCAGGATTTATAGTTTGGCCTTTATAATAAGCTTCAAATAAACAAGATTTATTACCTTTTGATATATTATTTTCTTTACTTGTACCTAAAATAGTTCCTTCTTTTACTTCATCATCTTGTTTTACTTCAATATTATCTATCCCATAATAATAAGTTTTTAAGTTAGTATTATGTTCAATAACAACATATGTACCAAGTATTTCATCATCTTTTACCTCAAGCACTTTTCCATCATAGACAGATTTTACTTCAAATACATTATCACTAGTTAAAAGTATTCCAGAGTTGGGCAAGTATGTATCTTCATAAAGTATTAAACTTTGTTCTTGTCTAGTACTTTCATCATCTTTACTATAATAATAAATACTAATTTTTACTGATTCTAAATCAACAGGAGAGGATATAATTCCATCGTTGTTTTCAGCTTCAACTACTGGTTTAACATCTTCTTTCATTACACCTGTCGAAAAATTATATTCTTCTAATGCCCCTGACTTGTTACTCATAAACAAGATTCCAGTAAATATTGTTATAGTAATAAGTAAATATGTTGTTGGTAAAACATATGATTTTAATCTTCTTTTTTTCATTTTTCACCGTCCTAATAAAAGTATTGACGGTTTTTAAAAGTTTATACTTCATATTTTATTAATTTCAATATCTTTATAATAATATTTTAATATTTGTTCATAATTATAACCATTTTTTGCCATTCCATTTGCACCATATTGGCTCATTCCAACCCCATGTCCATAACCATATGTAGTTATTTGAACATTATCGTCATTAATTAATATTGTAAAATCGGTAGATCTCAAGCCTAATAATTCTCTTACTTTTGTTCCTTTAAATTCTTTATCATTAATAGTGATTTTTATTACTCGGTGAGTAACACTTCTTTCAATATTAGTTATTTCTAAAAAATCACAATTTAGCGCTAGAGATGTACAAAAAGCATCTTTAGTTAATTGAATTGTTTTTTTAAAATTTTTTAAAGACTCATTATCATACTCTGATTTAACACTAACTAAATAATCTTTATTTTCACCAAAAACAAATTTTGCTTCTTCGGTATAGCCATTGCTCATAGCAAAATAATAAGTTGGAACTATATTACCATTATAAGTAACTACTAATCCTTTAGTGCTTAATACTGCTTCTTTAATTTTATTATAATATTTATCATAATCATTTAGCCATTTTACCTGCATTTCTTCCTTGTTTATATAACCTTGATTAGTAATTGAAGCTAATATATCATAATTTCCATTTGATTCATTCATTTTGTATAAGGCATAGGTCCTTGCGGAAATAGCTTGAGCCTTCAAAGCTTCTATATGAAATGATGCTGGCATTTCACTAGCTACTACCCCAATTATATATTCTTCTAATTTTAGACTACTTATTTCATCATCTTTTTTTACTTTGATAATTTGGTCATTATTAAAATGAGTAGTACTTTTTGTTGTACTACTCATGTTTATAGATATTATACTTAATATTAAAGCTACTACTAATAATAATTTGTTCATAGGTCTCCTAAAATATTTTATCTAAACCAATAAAATCTACTACTAAATTAGTAATTAAATAACCTAAGGCTAAGCCTAAAATCATTACTAATATTTTGGTCTCTATAATTTTATTTTGCTTAATAATTTTTTCATAATTAAGACTTGATAATGCAAAAATACTTAAAAACACAAAAAATATATATAAATATGTTTTATAATGCATTATATTCACCATTTTCATATTTTATGATTTTATTTATTCTTTTGATGTGTCTTTCTTCATTAGGATTAGGAGTATTAATAAATGTATCAACCATAGTTTTTACCAATTCTTCATCCAAATTAGAACCTATGCACAAGATATTTGCACCATTATGGTTTTTACCATTATAACAATCTAATTCATCTACTGCTCTTATTGCTCTAATTCCTTTAACTTTATTAGCAGCAATACTCATTCCTATGCCATTGCCACATAAAAGAATTCCTAAATTAGTATCATCTTCTAATACTTTTTGGCAAACTGCAAAAGCAAAATCTGGATAATCATCGTTTTCATTATTTATTATACTAACTTCATTAACGAGAATTTTTTTAGCCATTAAGTGTTTTATAATTTTGTTTTTTAATAATACGCCTCGATGATCTGATGCAATATATATTTTCATATCTAGCCTCCTAATTATATTTTAACAAAAATTTTTTTATAAATCTATATCTACAAAAAAAAAGAACTTTATTGTTCTTTGTTAAGGCCATATTTTTTATTAAATTTTTCTATATTTCCAGTTTTCTTTGCTCTACCTTGAGCTCCTGTATAAAATGGATGACATTCACTGCATACTTCAACATTAATGCTATCTTTTACAGATTTAGTAGTAAATGTTGCTCCACAAGCACAAGTTACTTTTGTGTCTTTTAATTCTGGATGAATATTTTTTTTCATTAAATAACTCTCCTTCCGCCATATAATTTAAATTATATAGAAACTTTTCGTTCTTTAGTATTATATCATAATTATTTGTTTTCGCAAGTAGATATCGAATATTTTATAATTTG
>CAZJEY010000096.1:0-3079 GCA_964545135.1 uncultured Mycoplasma sp.
AGAAAAAGAAAAATTCAAAATGGTTATATAGAATTTGGTATAGATGAGCCAAAAATAATTCAAGATGAAAATGGTAAATGTATAGATATTTTAAGAAGAGTACAACTTGAGGGTGAAAAACTTATAGAAGATTTTATGATTGCTGCTAATGAAACAGTAGCTACACACATAAGCAATCTGGATTTACCTTTTATATATCGTGTCCATGGTACTCCCAAAGAAGAAAAAATTACGGATTTTTTAAATCTTATAAAAATATTAAATATAAATATTAATACAAAAAATATTGGGTTAACTAGTAAAGCTATGCAATTGATATTAGATAAAATAAGCGATAATGAAGCTTCAGAAATATTAGCAAGTATGTTACTTCGTTCTATGCAAAAAGCAATTTATAGTACTAATAATATTGGTCACTTCGGACTGGGCTTAAAAAATTATACGCATTTTACCAGTCCAATAAGAAGATTTCCTGATTTGATGGTTCATCAATTACTAAAAACTTATTTATTTAATAATGATTTAAATATCAGTACTATAGATTTTTATAGTAAGTATTTAATAGAAGTAGCAGAACATTCTAGCGAAAGAGAGCAAGAAGCAGTGAGTGCCGAACGAGAAGTTGATGATATGAAGATGGCTGAGTATATGGAGAGCCATATTGATGAAGAATATGAAGGGATAATAACAACTGTTACCAATTTTGGTTTTTATGTAGAATTACCAAATTTAGTTGAAGGATTAGTTCATATTAGTTCATTAAAAGGCTTTTATAATTACGTACCAGAGTTATTATCATTAATTAGTGATAATAAAAAAACTAAATATACTATTGGTGATAAAGTAAGAATAAAAGTAGTTGGTGCAAACAAGAAAAATAGAACTATAGATTTTGAGGTTACTGATGGAAATATTAAATAAGAAAGCAAACTTTAATTATTATATTGAAAATAAAATTGAAGCTGGAATATCTTTACAAGGCACAGAAGTTAAATCATTAAGAAAAGGTAGTGCCGACATAAAAGACGCTTATATTAGAATAAAAGATAATGAAGCATATATTATAAATATGTATATTGCTAAATATGAAGAAGGCAATATATTCAACCATGATGAAAGAAGAGAAAGAAAGCTATTACTTCATAAAAAAGAAATAATAAAATTAAAAAAAGAAATTGAACTAGAGGGAGTTACTTTAATACCTATAAAGGTATATTTTAAAAAGAACAAAGTTAAGGTAGAAGTTGGTATTGCTAAAGGTAAAAAAAATTATGATAAAAGAGAAAGTATTAAAGAAAGGGATTTAAAAAGAATTAATAAACAACTATTTTGACAAATAGATGGTATTATTTTATAATAAGATAGGTGGTAAAATGAAGAAGTTAAAAAATAAAAAAATTATTATTATTTTAGTATTAGTGTTATTGTGTGCTATTGGTGGGGGAGTATATTATGTATTGCAAGATAAAGAACCAGAAATTGTAACTAAAAAGGAAGAAAAAAAAGAAGAACCTAAAGTACAAATTGTAGATGTAAATACAACATCTAGACCATTTGCTGTAATGATTAATAATATTAGTACAGCAAGACCACTTCAAAGTGGTTTGCAAGATGCATACTTAATGTATGAGATAATTGTAGAAGGGGGAATAACTAGATATTTAGCATTATTTTTAGATACTAATACTGAAAGAATAGGATCAATTAGAAGTGCTAGACATTATTATCTAGATTATGCCCTTGAAAATGATGCGTTTTATTGTCATCATGGTCAATCTCCACAAGCGCAAAGAGATTTTAGTGCTTTAAAAGTAGATCGCATCGAAGTATCAGATAATAAAACCGGATGGAGAGATAAAACATTAAAAGTATCTAGTGAACATACTTTATTTACTAGTATTGAAAAATTAAAAAGTGGTATTGGAAGTAAAAGAACTGAGAGAAATAATGATTTATTACTTAATTATTCAGCTAAACCGATAGATTTAAGTGTTATGGAAAATTCTAGTGTTGCTAATCAAATAAGCATTAAATATTCAAATAATACTACAACAAGCTATACTTATAATAGTGATGAGCAAGTATATTATCGATTTGTAAATAACAAAGAGCATACAGATTACGTTACTAAAGAACAATATCATTTTAAAAATATAATTACATATCAAGTCGATAATTATACATTAAATGATGGCGAAAATAAAGGTAGACAAGATATTAAAAATGTTGGCAGTGGCGAAGGATATTATATTTCTAATGGTTATGCTGTAAAAATAAAATGGGAAAAAGAATGCCGTAGTTGCCAAACTAAATATACATATTTAGATGGTAAAGAAATAGTTGTTAATGATGGTAATACATTTATTCAAATTCAACCAAAAGGAGAAACTTTAAATATTTCATAAAATAATAAATTATTAGTATAATTATATAGGAGGATATGCTATGGATAAATTTATAACTTTTGTATCTGATAATTATATATGGTTTTTGCTAATTACAATCTTTTTAATTTTTGCTTTAATAGGTTATATATATGATAATAAAAGAAGTAAAACAGATTATATTAACAAAAATGATGCTTTAGTCCAAGAAGAAGAAATAGAATTACCCGAAGGAAAATCAATTAATGATTTAATAAATAGTACTGATAATAATGAAACTGAAATAGATAATAATGTGCAAGGATGATAAATTAATCATCCTTTTTCGTGTAAAAAAGTATAGTCTAAATAAATCGTTAAATCAAATTAATAAGTACTTTTTATTTTAATGAAAATTTGTTATAATTAGTTAGCAATGTAAAAGGAGTGAAGTTAATGGATTTAACTGCTATATGGAATGTAATTACTAAAATAATAGATATTGTTATTATATGGATTGCATTTTACTATATTTTAAAAAATGTTAAAAATAATATTAAGATGGTATTAATAGTAAAAGGAGTTATTATTATCTTAATAGTTAAAATAATAAGTGATTTATTAAATCTTTATACAGTAGGAGTTATACTAGAATATTTAGTAGCTTGGGGACCTCTTGCTTTAATAGTAATATTTCAACCTGAAATCAGAAGTGT
>CAZJEY010000097.1:0-2967 GCA_964545135.1 uncultured Mycoplasma sp.
TTGGTGATAAAATGAAATTTAAATATACTTCGAAATCAGAAAATGATACTTTTACGTTAGCTGAAAATATTGAAAGCGAAAAATTTGAAAATATGGTTATTTGCTTAGATGGAGATTTAGGTAGTGGCAAAACTGTTTTTGTTAAAGGTTTTGCACTTTCTTTAGGTATAAAAGAAAATATTACCAGTCCAACATTTAATATAATTAAAGAATATGAATCAGGTGAACTACCTTTATATCATATGGACGTTTATCGAATTGATGACAATCCAGAAATAGGAATTGAAGATTATTTTAATAAGTTTGGGATTACAATTATTGAATGGTCTGATTTAATAAAAGATAGATTACCTATGGAAAGACTGGATATTAACATAAAAATAGTAGATGAAAATACAAGGGTTTTCGTATTAACACCTCATGGTCGTAACTATGAAGACTTATGTAATGCGGTATTGTAAATGACAACTTTATATATTGATACTCATAATGATATAAATATTGTTTTATTAAATGAAGACAATATTTTAAGAGAAAAAAAGATTATTGATCAAAAAGAAAATAGTACTATTCTTATGCCTACAATAATTCAGGTTATTGGAGATAGTAGCATTGATGAAATAATTGTTATAAATGGTCCAGGTTCTTTTACTGGGGTACGTTTAGGAGTTACTATAGCTAAGACTTTAGCTTATACAAAAAATATTCCTATTAAAACATTAACATATTTGGAATTAATTGCTATTAATACTTTAGGTGAAAAAAAGGTTGTAGCTTTTAACGATAAAAATGGCTATTTTGTTGGTTATTTTCAAAACAATTCTTTAATTAAAGATTATGAATATATGTGTAATGATGAATTCAATAAGATAAAAACAAACGTTACCATGAATTTTAATCTTGATTTTAAAAAGGTAATGGCATATATGAAAACTAAAGATGCGTTGAATCCACATTTTGTTAATCCTATATATGTCAAAAAGATAGAAGTAGAAAAATGATAAGGTTAGCAAATAAAAAGGACATAAGTAAAATAAATGCCATAGGTCGAGAGTTATATGATAATTTTGATAAAATATATGATTTAGTTTCCTATTTAGAAAATGATAAATATATTATTTATGTATATGATTGTGACGGTATAAAAGCATTTTTAATAGCTTATGAAAATATCGATGAATATGAGCTATTATGTATTGTCGTAACTAATAAATGTCGAGGGCTTAAGATTGGTACTAAGTTGTTAAATCATCTGATAATAAATACAAATAAAAATATTATATTAGAAGTATCGCAAAATAATGAAGTTGCTAAAAAGTTATATCAAGATTTTAATTTTAAAGATATGGTAATAAGAAAAAATTATTACCAAGATGGTAGTGATGCTATTATAATGAAGTTGGTGAGATAATGAATAAGGATATATATATTCTAGCAATTGAGTCTTCTTGTGATGAGACAAGTATTGCTATAGTAAAAAATGGTTGTGAAGTAATTTCTTTGGTTGTGTCAACTCAAATGGATACTCATGCAATGTATGGTGGAGTTGTACCAGAAATTGCATCTCGAATGCATACAGAAAATATTACTTTGGTTTTAGAAGAAACTTTAAAAAAGGCAAACATGAAGTTAGAAGATATGGATGCCATCGCTGTTACTTATGCACCAGGATTATTAGGGGCATTACTAGTAGGGATAGAATTTGCTAAGACTTTATGCTATGTGTATAACAAGCCGTTAATTAAAGTTAATCATTTAATAGGACATATATATGCTAATAATTTAGAAAAAAAATTAACTTATCCTTTGTTATGTTTGATAGTAAGTGGAGGTCATACCGAGCTAATTAAAATGACTAATGATTATGAATTTGAATTACTAGGGGAAACTTTAGATGACGCTATTGGTGAAGCTTATGATAAAGTTGCAAGAGTATTAGGATTAAAATATCCAGGAGGCCCTAACGTAGAAAAATTAGCATTGTTAGGTAAAAAAACTTATGATTTACCACTTCTAGTGAAAGATGATAGTTATAATTTTAGCTATAGCGGATTAAAAAGTAGTGTTATTAACATTGTACATAAAGAAAAGCAAAATAACAAAGAAATAAAAAGAGAAGATTTAGCTTATTCATTTCAATATAGTGCAATAGAAGAATTAACTCGCAAAGTTGATATGGCTATAAAAGATACAGGTATTAAACAAGTTTTAATTGCTGGTGGAGTTTCTGCAAATAATTATTTAAGAGAGGAACTAAATAAAGTATGTAAAAATAATAACGCAGTATTATTATATCCAAGGATGATTTATTGTACTGATAATGCAGCCATGATAGGTGCAGCTGCTTATCCTCTATATTTAAAACAAGAATTTGCGGATATGACTTTAAATGGTAAGTCACATTTAGATATATGCAAAAAGGAATCTAACTGAAGAGTAAGATTCCTTTTAATTTAAAACACATACACCTAAGGCTAAGTAAAAAGCATAAATCAACCATACTAAATAGGGGATATTTAAGTAAAATATTTCTTTTTTTATTTTAAAATACTCATGCATTAAATTTATGTGAAGGCTTATTAATAATAGAATTAATAAGGATGATATAAGATATAAATTAAAATTAAAGAATAGGATAGGCCATAAAAGATTAAAAAATAAATGAATATAATAAAGAAATTGTATCTTTTTTTCTGATTTATCATAATTTATAATGAGATAACTTACTCCCATTAGTATGTATAGAATAGACCAAATAATAGGAAAGACAATTTTTGGTGGCGCTAAAGGAGGCATATACAAAAGGGAATAGTTATTATAATTTGTAAATAAGGAAATTATATATGCAGATATTAGAGGAAATAATAGCATAAATAATGTTTTGAAAATCTTTTTTAAATTCATAACAAATCCCCTTTCAATAATATTTTATGCAAAATACTTTTTTGTATTTACAAAAAATGCCTA
>CAZJEY010000098.1:0-2897 GCA_964545135.1 uncultured Mycoplasma sp.
TTAATATCAATATCATATCTTAATTCATATTCTTTAGGATGAGCAAGAACAGGAATTCCTCCCGATGAAATTATCGCATCACAAGCTTCTTTAACACTTACCCGATAACTTGTCGGAAGTTTTAAACCTGTCATATATTTTTTTAGTATTTCTTGGTAACTTTTACCATAACCATTTTGAATCATTATTTTAGCAACATGCTTTTTACCAACACTAGGTTGATTTAATAATTCAATTCTTTCTTTTTTAGTAAACTTAATATTATTATTCTTTTCAATTTTATCTAACATTTCAGTAGCTCTAATTATTCTTTTTTCATGTATTTTGGCGATTAATTTTTCTAATTCAGTTATATTACCATGGTAATTATAACCTAAAATATGAAAACACTTATAGTCATGATAAGTACTTAATTCAACTCCACTAATATACTTTATTACTTTGCTTTTATTGTTTTTTAATTCATAATAACTTTTAATGTTATCATGATCACATATAGAAAAATAATTAATATTATTCTTTTTTAATATTTTTAACAAACTTGGTATGTCATAATCACCATCTGAATAAGCACTATGAATATGTAAATCATATCCACTTTTCATAATATCACTACCTTTTAATACTTTTTTCTTCTTTTATTTCACTCACTTTAATTTTTATACTTTGATAAATCATATCTAACATTTTTAAATATTTACTTAACTCTTTTGCTGTTAAATATTTACTAAATTTATTTTTAATATAAATAACGTATGATTCTATTTCTTTTAAAACATGTTCATTACCATCAGGATTATCATCATCAATACTATTAAGTATTCTTTTGTAATTATTAATAAAATTATCATTTATTATTTTTTTTATTAATTCATCTTCAATAATTTTTATTTCATAATTGTTCTTTTTAGAATTTATTAAAAAACCATCTAAGTTTTCGATTTCAATAATTTTAAATTCATTTTTGTCATGCTTTAATACTCTATTCATTGCTATCCTCTAATAAGTCTGGTCTTCTTTCTTTAGTTCTCTTTAGTCTTTCAGCATCACGATATTCTTTTATTTTAGCATGATTACCACTAAGTAAGACTTCAGGCACTTTTAAACCTCGATAAACTTCCGGCCTTGTATAAGTTGGATAATCTAGTAAATTATCGCTAAATGAATCATTTATAAATGATTCATCATTTATAACTCCAGGTAATAGTCTTGTAACTGCATCTGTTATAATCATCGCGGGAATTTCTCCACCTGTTAAAATATAGTCACCAACGCTAATTTCTATATCAACAAATTCTCTAATGCGCTCATCATATCCTTCGTAATGACCACAAATAATAATTAAATGTTTATAACGACTTAATTCTTTTACTTTGCTTTGATTTAATGTTTTACCTTGAGGACAAAGTAAGATAACTAATGAATCATTACTTTTTAAGTCGTCTATTGCCCTAACAATAGGATCACACATTAGTACCATACCTGCTCCACCACCATAAGGAGCATCATCAACTTGCTTATTATTTAATTTAGAATAATCTCTAAAATTAATTATATTAATCTCTACTAATCCTTTATTAATAGCTCTTTTAATAATTGAATTTTCTTTAAAACCATTAAATGTTTCCGGAAACAAAGTTAAAATATCTATTTTCATAATTTAAAATCACTTCCATTTCTAGTCATTATCTTTTTGATTTTTACATCTACTTTTTCTATAAATTCATCAATAAAAGGTATATAAAATTTATCATCTATCTTTAATAAAACATTATTATTAAAACTAATACTACTAACTTTACCTAATAATTTACTATCTTCATATACTTCATAACCTATTAAATCATTAAGTAAATATTCATCTTCTTTTAAATCAAGGTCACTTCTTTTAATATATACTCCCATACCAATATATTTAAGTACATCATTTATATCATTATAGCCATCAAAAGTAACCATATCATAATTTTTATGTACCCTATAAGTATTAATTACTTCTTCATGATATAAAGGAGTTAGATATAATTTGAATCCTTTTTTAAAGATTTTATCTTTTTCAAAAAAATCACTAATGATTTTTAATTCCCCTTTAATACCATGAGTACTTACAATTTTTCCAATATATATATAATCCATAATTACCCCCTTTTTGCTATTTCATATAATATGATACTAGTTGCAACACCGACATTTAAACTTTCACATAATTCGTTCATCTTAATATATAAAAAGTCATCACATAATTCCTGTAATTCTACTTTTAAACCAGTTCCTTCGTTTCCCATAAGAATTGCAAAGTTTTTTTTTAAATTTATATCATTAATATCTTTACCTTTACTAACATTAGTACCTATTATTTCATAATTATTACTCTTTAATTCATTAATAAAACCATTTAAATCTTTTTTAATAATATTAATATTAAATATCATTCCTTCACTACTTCTAATTACTTTATCATTATATAAATCTACTGTATCTAAAGATAAAACTATAGTGTCTATATTAAAAGCAACTGCACTTCTTATAATAGTACCTAAATTACCCGGATCTTGAATATTATCTAGTATTAATATTTTATTACCAATTTTATTTTCTTTCAGTTTTTCACAGACAGCAATTACATTAGTACCACTTTTTTGTTTCGATATCTTATTTATTACTTTATCACTAACATAGTAAGTATCAACATCATATTTTTCATTACTAGTAGTAATTATTTCTTTTACTATCCCATGTTTAAGTGCTTCACTAACTAAGTGATCACCCTCAACTAAAAACAAATTATTTAAATCTCTAAATTTTTTCTCATTTAATTTAGTCCAAAACTTAACTTTTTCATTATTAATACTAGTTATTTCCACTATCTTT
Organism: uncultured Mycoplasma sp.; assembly: GCA_964545135.1. Taxonomy (GTDB): domain Bacteria; phylum Bacillota_I; class Bacilli_A; order RF39; family UBA660; genus SIG200. Next base: position 2,872 of record CAZJEY010000098.1, read on the forward strand.
CACCAATTAAATTTTACTAAATAGTC
>CAZJEY010000099.1:0-2894 GCA_964545135.1 uncultured Mycoplasma sp.
AAAATTAATTTATGTTAATTTTAGCAAATCTCAAATAATCAAAAAAGATAAAAAGGAGAAAGAAAATGACTAAATTACTAATTATTATTACTATTATAATTATCATTATACTTATTTATGTTATATGTTATTCTAAATTAAAAGAAATAAATATTAAAATACAATATACAGATGAATTAATAAAAAGCGCATTAGAAAAAAAGAGTGATTTAATAACTAAAATAAATAATGAAATAAAAAAGAAAATAGATAAAAAGAATTATTTAAAAGATTACATCAATTTAAGCAAGAAAAACTTAACAAGTATTGAGCTAGACATTAAATTGAATGAAGGATTAGAAATAATTAAAAATTTAAATGATGATTTACCAGAAATAAAAACAAAAGAATTTAAAAAACTATTTAATGAATTAAATAGGAATGAGGAAATGCTTGTCTCTTCTAAAACATTATATAATAAGTATGCAACCGCTTTAAATCAACTTTTAAGAAAGTTTCCATATAATATTTGTTCTAAACTTACAAAAATTCATATTAAACCATATTATAATTTAATAGAAAAGTAATCAGTTCAAATTGAGCTGATTACTTTTTCTTTACTTTAGATAATATAACATTATCTTTATAGTTTTCATTTTGTGCTAACGAATCAATTAATTCTTCTGCTTGAGAGTATAAACCTAGTTCTTTAAGCTTAATAATAATATATTTCATTAAATTAATTTCATCACATTTTTTTAGATAGTACTCACTTTTTAAATCAGTTAAACTAATCCCCTTAAATATATAAAGATCAGCAAGTATTTGATAAAATCTATAATCCATTTTAATATTATAACCCATACTATATAAAGAATTAGCTAAAAAACGATGCGTTTTTTCTCTTGTATTACTATTGATTGCATTGTAATAATCAATCATATAATAATTACAAGCTAGTTCATAATTTTCCAACTTATGATTACATTTAGCAATTTTAAGAATGGATTCAAATGCTGGCTTTTTTAAAGCTACGATCGAATCTTTATACTTTTCTATTGCAGCATTATAATCTCCATTTTCATACAATTTATTAGCCGCATTAATATAATCATAATATGCAGTTAAATCAACTTTCGGATTATTTCTCATTAATACATATTTATATGTAGTAGGTGTCCCGATACGATTAATAATAATATTATCATATTCATTTATAGTGTTAAATAAAACAATTCTTTTCTCATATGATAATTCTTCATCTAAAAGAATTATTTCATTATTAACCTCTACATTATTTATATAATTAGTTATTTTCCTTTGAAAAAATCTAACTTCATCATCATAATCTATAGTTACATTCTCATTAATTGCAGCAACTATTTTTTTTAATAGTATATTAATACTAGTATTAGAATCTGTTTTATTTATATTTAATGCCATATAAAAATCATTTGCATAGATATAATCAGCTATTCTATTTTTTTCACATGTTGTAATTGGTGGTATTGTGCCATTAATAACTAATTCATAATCATTTATTAATTCTAATATTAATTTTTCATTATTATTTAAATACCTCTTTTTGGATTCGTTGATGATAAGATTTCTACAATCTGCTATTTTATTATTCGTTAACAATAAACTATATTCATTATCTCTATTCTTTTTCTTTTGATTAGCTTCATTACATAAAGTTTTTAAAATAGCATCATTTTTACTCATATAATTTAAATCTTTATATTTATCATCGATTAAACTAATAGCTTTTACAAATTTAGAATAATATATATGGCGATTAATTTGTTCGTCTATTTCTTCACCAATTAAAATATCCTCTAATTCAATATTTTTAACATCATCAACATCTTCAGTTGGCAAATCTATAATATTACTAAATAATAATTGATATACATTTGTATACATATTTCTTGGTAATAATTTAAAATAACCATATGCCTCTTTGTAATCACCATATAATGTTGCCAAATAAAATAACTTTAAATAAGATATTGAATAATCGGGATCAATTTCCATTATTTTTTTATTAAATTTTTCTTTTAGATTGCTATCATCTATTTTATTCATATAATAAGCTAGATGGTCAACATTATTGATAACATAACCATCTAGATATCTAGATAAAAATTTTTTCTTTTCTAAATTGCTTATTTCTTCATCAGAATAACCAAGTTCATGCAAATCTTCCCATTTAATATACAAATTTAAAACATATTTTTTACATATATCAAAGTTGTTTTTTAAATATGTCACAAAAATCCCCCTTTTCTAAATGCAATTATATTAACATAAATTTAAAATATATGCAACGTTATTTACCATTTAATTGGACTAATACCATTACTAATCAAAAAATTATTAGCTTTAGAAAATGGCTTTGAACCAAAGAAACCATAACGTGCAGAAAACGGTGATGGATGCGGACTAGTAATAATTAGATGATGTTGATTAGTTATATATTTAGCTTTATTTTTAGCAAAATTACCCCATAATATAAACACTACTGGTTCATTTTTCTCATTAAGTGATTTTATTATATAATCAGTTAGTAACTCCCAACCAAAATTACGATGACTAGCCGGCTTATCCTTTTCTACTGTAAGTACCGAATTCAATAGAAGAACTCCTTCTTCTGCCCAATCAGTTAAATCCCCATTATCTTTACGATCTATTTTTAAATCATCATATAATTCTTTATAAATGTTTTTTAAACTTGGCGGTAATTTTATTCCTGGTGAAACACTAAAAGACAAGCCATTCGCTTCCCTTTCGCCATGATAAGGATCTTGACCAACTATAACAACTTTAACGTTGCTATAAGGGGTTAGCTTTAATGCTCTAAATATATTATCTTGCTCTGGATAAACTACTTTTTTATCATATAATTGTTTTAT
>CAZJEY010000100.1:0-2836 GCA_964545135.1 uncultured Mycoplasma sp.
TATATGCTTATGGTGAAACTGAAGATTTTTTAGAAATAACTTTAAAGGATAATGAATATTTTGTTATGGGAGATAATCGTGAAGTATCACTTGATAGCAGAAAGTTTGGCGCAGTATTTGATTATGAACTTAAGGGTACTACGAATTTAGTAATTTTCCCATTTAGTAAAGCTGGAAAAGTAAAATAAGGTAATGTTTTCATTACTTTTTTAATATTTGTAATTATATAGAACTCAACCAAAGGTTTAGTTAATTCAACTTATATTTTATAGCCATTCATAAATAATATTTATATAATATAATTGCGAGGTGTAAGTATGAATAGAAATATTATTATAATAAGTGCAATATGGTGTCCATCTTGTTTGCTTATTAAGAAACATTTAAAAAAGTTAAAACAAGAATATCCAAGCATTAATATTGAAACTTTAGATTATGATTTAGACGAAGATAAAGTTAATAAATACAATATTGGAAAAACATTACCAGTAATTATTTGTAATGATAAAAGATTAGTTGGCGAAAAAAGCTATGAAGAAATAATTTCTTTTTTGAAGGATAGTGAAATTATATGAAAAGGAAAATTATAATAATTTTATTTTTATTTTTAACTATTTTGCCAACCAATATATTTGCAATATCTGACACTTATTTTGATGAGGTGAAAGAAATAACAGGAGTAGAAACTGAAGATGATAAGATAAATTTATATTTGTTTTATGGCAAGGAGTGTCCACATTGTGAAGAAGAAAGAAAATGGTTAAAAACAATTAAAGAAAATTATAAAGACTATTTAAATATATATTATTTTGAAGTATGGCATAATGAAGATAATAAAGAAATAATGAATAAAGTTAAAAATCAATTTAATATTAGAGAAGAAGGTGTGCCCTTAACGATAATAGGTAATGATTATTATGTTGGCTATTCTGAATCGATTGGTTCAATGATAGAAAATAAAATTAAGGAATATATAGAACTAGATAATGATCAAAATGAAGTCAAAATACCTTTATTAGGAAATATTAATATAAAAAACATATCATTACCTTTAGTAGCAATTATTTTAGGATTTATAGATGGTTTTAATCCTTGCGCTATGTGGATATTATTATTTTTAATTAATATGTTATTTGGATTAAAAGATAAAAAGAAACAATGGATATTAGGTTTAACATTTTTATTTGTCTCAGGATTTGTATATTTTTTATCAATGCTAGGTATTAATTTTGTTTTAGGAGTAGCAACTATTAATTGGATGAAAATAGCAATTGCTATATTTATATTAATTGCCGGTATTATAAATTTTAGAAAATATTATAAAATTAGAAATGAAGAAGCAGGATGTAGCGTTGTTGATAATAAAAAAAGAAAAAAACTAATGACTAGAATGCGTAAAATAATGGAAAGTAATAGTTTTATATTATCTTTTTTTGGAATCATTTTGCTTGCCGCATCAGTAAATTTAATTGAACTTGCATGCTCTTTAGGCTTTCCCCTAATATTTACTGAAATGCTGGAGATAAATGATATTAACGGAATGTTAAAAATATTATATTTAATACTATATATAATATTCTATATGGTAGATGATATTTTAGTATTTGGAGTATCAATGTTTACTCTTGAAGCGACAGGAATAACAAATAAATATAATAAATTGTGTACATTAGTAAGCGCGATAATAATGATTATTATGGGATTATTATTAATCTTTAAACCAGATTGGTTAATGTTAAATTTTTAGAAAGGTAATAAAATGATTTATTTAGATTATGCGGCAAATACGCCAGTAGATAAAGAAGTATTAGATTATTATTATGATATTTCATTAAAATATTATGGTAATCCTAATTCAAATCATAAATTAGGAAGAGAAGCCAAAAAAGTTATTGATGATGCGACAAATAATATTGCTAAAAAATTTGGCGTTTTGCCAGAAGAAATAATTTATACAAGTGGATCAACTGAAGCAAACAATATGGCTATTAAGGGGGTATGTAGAAAATATAAAAATAATGGTAAGCATATTATAGTAAGTAGTTTAGAGCACAATTCAATTATTGCTTCAGCTCAAGTTATGCAAGATGAAGGCTTTGATGTGGATTTACTTCCAGTAACCAATGAAGGACTAGTGGACATAGTCGAATTAAAGAAGTTAATTAGAGATGATACAATTTTAGTGAGTATTGTTGCAGTAGATAGTGAAATAGGTCTAGTTCAACCTATTGAAGAAATAGGTAAATTATTAAAAGAATATCCAAATATTTATTTTCATACTGATGCAACTCAAGCAATAGGTAAAGTTACTATTGATTATTCAAATGTAGATTTAATTACATTCACTCCTCATAAGTTTTACGGAATAAATGGCATAGGTGTATTAATTAAAAAGAAACATGTTAATTTAATTCCAATTATAAGTGGAGGAAAATCAACAACTATTTATAGGAGTGGAACACCGATAACACCCTTAATAGCTTCTACTTCTAAGGCACTTGATATTGCTTTGTCAAAACAAGAAGAAAGGTACATATATGTATCACAACTTAATAAAATATTAATTAATCATTTAAAACAATATAATTTTATTCATATAAATAACACAGAAAATTCTGTCCCTTTTACTATTAATTTTAGTATTAAAGGGGTTAATTCTGCTTATTTTGCAAAAATGTTAGAAGAACAAGAAGTATATATTTCAACTAAAACTTCTTGTTGTTTAGAAAATACACCTTCAAAACTTGTATATGCTTTAACAAAAAATGAATCTCTAGCATCAACTTCTCTAAGAATTAGTATTTCCCATTTAACAACAGCTGAAGAAATTGCTTCA
>CAZJEY010000101.1:0-2825 GCA_964545135.1 uncultured Mycoplasma sp.
TTAGGTTGATAGAATGTACTCAAGTTAATAAACAAGGAGGACATAAATATGAATGTATTTAAGAGATCAATATTATATATAACAAGAAAAAAAATAAAAAGTATTATTATGTTATTTATATTATTTGGAATAGCAACGGCAGTTTTAAGTGGAATTTCAATTAAAAAGGCAGCAAATATAGCAAGACAAGATTCAAATAAGGATATGGCAAATACTTTTGAATTACAAGCTAATTTTGCGGGTAATTTTGAAGGAACAATTCCAGAAAATTTAATTGATAAGGTTTCAAAGGTAGAAGGTGTTAAGAATTATGATGCAGCAATTCAAGGAGCTGGTTTAGATTTAGAAAATGTAAATTATATAAAACCTGAAAAAAATGTAGTTCAATATAATGATGATTATAAATATGAAAAACTTTTTTCTGTAGAAGCACATAAAAGTTCAGAATATGATATTAAGTTTATAAGTAAATCATTAAAGCTGATTGATGGTAGACATATTGTTGCTACTGATAAAAACAAGGTATTAATTCATAAGGCTTTAGCAGAAGCAAATAATTTAAAAGTTGGAGATACTATAAAAGCAACAAAGAGTGCTGGAGATTTTAATGCATCAACTTTATCTAAAAGTGATTATGACCTTGAAATTGTAGGTATTTTTGAAAGTGAAAATACTGAAAGAGCTGGACATAAATTAGAAATGCCAGAAAATCTTTTAATTACTGATGTAGATACTATTAAAACTTTATATGGATATTCAGATGGAAATGTAAAATATACAAATGCTACTTTCAATACAGATACTGATGTAGATAAAGTAACATCAAAATTTAAAGATATTTCTACTGATTGGAATAAGTATACAATAGTAAAAAGTGAAGATACATTTTTAGCTTTATCTAAGTCTTTTGATTCTTTAGATAAGATTATAAATATGGTTTTAATTGGAGCAATAATAGCTGGAGTAATAATACTTTCATTAGTGTTAGCATTTTGGATTCAAGGAAGAGTTCATGAAACCGGTATATTACTTTCAATAGGAGTTTCAAAGTTTAATATTATTTCTCAATATATAATTGAATTATTACTTATAAGTATATTAGCTTTTGGAGGATCATATTTCTCAAGTAAGGTAATTTCACAAAATATAGGAAATACAATAGTTGCACAAGCAGGTAAGCAAGCGGTTCAAGACGTTCAAAGTGGATTTGGAGGATTTTCATTAGGAAATGATGTTAATAGTTCTTTAGCAACTCGTACAGTAGATGAAATAGATGTAAAAGTAGAGGTTGAAGAATTAATTTATGTATATGTTATAGGAACAGTTATTATCATACTTTCAGTAATGGCATCATCAGCATCAATAATTAGATTAAAACCAAAAGAAATATTATCCAAAATGAGCTAGGAGGAAAATAAATGTCAATTTTAGCATTAAATAAAGTTAATTATTCATATAAAAATGGAAAAAAAGTTTTAAATGATATAAGCATGGAATTTGAAGAAGGAAAACTTTACGCTATTTTAGGGGCTTCGGGTTCAGGAAAATCAACGTTATTATCACTATTGGCTGGATTAGATGAACCTAGAAATGGCGAAATATTATATAATAATCAAAATATAAAAGTAAAGGGATATGAGAATCATAGAAAAAGCAATATTTCATTAATATTTCAAAATTATAATTTAATTGATTATATGACACCTTTAGAAAATTTAAAAATAGTTAATCCCAAGGTGAATAAGAAAATATTAAACAATTTAGGGTTAGCTGATGATGAAATTAATAGAAACGTATTACAACTATCAGGGGGACAGCAACAGCGTGTTGCCATTGCAAGAACACTTGTTACAGATTCACCAGTAATATTAGCAGATGAGCCAACGGGGAATTTAGATAGTGATACAGCTGATGAAATTATAGAAATATTAAAAACAAGTGCACATAAACATGGAAAGTGTGTAATAGTGGTTACTCATAGTAAGGAATTAGCTAAAAAAGTAGATGTTGTACTTGTTCTAAAAAATAAAAAACTAACACAGATTAATTAATAAAAATTATATTATTAACAATAAGTTTTTAGAAGGAATAATTAAGTATGAAAGTAAAACATTTTAAAGATGTAAATTTAATAAGTAAAGTACTATATGTTATTTCAATAATTATATTAGCATATACATTATTAACTATATATAATTCACATGTATATATATTATCACTTGTAGCATCAGGTAAGATTGTGGTAAGTAAAAGTATATTAGTGGTAATAACATATTACATTAATTCATCATTACCGTATGCATTTTATTCAATAGCAACATTTTCTATGGGATATATTATCAATGAATTAAATGTTAAAAGGGAAGTAGAAAAAGATATAAAAACTGATTTAGAAGACTTTAATAAATTAAATGAAGATGATAATGAATTAGAAGAATTAATATAATATTTAAAAGATTAACTAGCTGTTAAGGATTAATTTAGAAAACTCTTGATATTCACTTGAGAAAGTTATTATGATGTTAGGGTAATGGGGCAAGATGGTAAGGGATAACAAGCAATTGGATATAAAGTAAGTTTTGAGAAGGAGTATCAGTTAAGGGTGCTCCTTCTTCTTTTAGGTTAAGAAGTTTTGGAGCAACTATGTTGAATTTGAACATTACTATATAGAATAATATGGGGATGTAGCTCATAATTAAATTATAATTTTAAAAGTATATTAGAAAAGGAGAAAAGTAATGAGCAAGTTTACAACCTCACTTAACACCGATACGGAGAACCGTATCATAAATAAAAAAATACCTTTTATAATAAAAATTTTATTA
>CAZJEY010000102.1:0-2824 GCA_964545135.1 uncultured Mycoplasma sp.
ATGTGCAAAGAGGTATTAGTTATGGATAAAACAAGTGTATTTAATGTACAAGAATTAAGACAAGAAATGATACTAATGATTTTAAATGAAGTTATTGATTCGCTTAATAAAAAGGGATATCATGCGGAAAATCAATTAGTAGGTTATTTACTAACTGGAGATGTAACTTATATTTCTAATTTTGAAAATGCACGTGAAAAAATTAAAACTTTAAAGAGAGAAGAAGTATTACTAGCGTTAATAAATAGCTATGAAGGTAGATAATGAGACTTATTGGACTTGATTTAGGAACTAAAACCTTAGGTGTTAGTGTTACTGATAAAACAAGAACTATTACGAAGCCTTTAGAAGTAATTCGCTTTGATTTTGAAGATTATGATAAAGCTTTGTTTGAACTCAATAAAATAATTCTTGAATATAATATTAATGAAGTAGTATTAGGTTTACCTAAGAATATGGATGGTTCTTTAGGATTTGCTGCTTCAAGAAGTTTAAAATTTAAAGAAATGTTAGAAGAACAAGGTCTAATAGTTCATTTAGAAGATGAAAGATTAACTACTAAGAGTGCAGAAAGTATAGTTCATAGTAATAATAAGAATATTAAGAATACTAAACATGTTATTGATAGTATTGCATCTTCAATCATACTGGAAAGTTATTTAAAGAGAATTAAAAATGATAATAGAAAATAATAAAGGTAGTAGAAAAGAAGTAAAAATAATGATGACTATAAAGCAAAATAAAAAAGAATATATTTTGTACTATTGCGATGATTTGTTTTTACATGTAGGCGTTATTAAAAATAAAAAGTTAATGCCATTAGATGATAGTGAATATGAATTTATTTCTGATATTTTAACCAAAATGAATTTAGATAGTTAGGTTGTGAAATGTGAAAAAGAAAATAATAATAATTGGCATATTAATAGCAGTGCTTGCATTATTTATTACGTCACTTTATTTCTACGGATTAACTCCTGTTAAAAATGAAAGCGAGAAAGTAATATTTAGAGTTGATCAAGGAACAAGTACTAAAGAAATAATTGATAATTTAGTTAGTGAAAAAATTGTAAAAAGTAAAATTAGTTCTTTTATTTACTTGAAGGTACATAGTAATTTTATTTTAAAAGCAGGTACTTATGAGTTAGATCGTAGTGATAGTACCAGAGATATATTTAGAAAAATAAATGCTGGTGATATCTATGATGATAGTATTAAAATTACTTTTAATGAAGGAAAAAGAATAACTCATTATGCTACTTTAATTAAAGAAAATTTTGGCTATAATGAAAATGATATAATAAATACTATTAATGATAAAGAATATTTAAAAGAATTAATTAACAAATATTGGTTCTTAACAGATGAAATATTAAATGATAAAATATATTATACCCTTGAGGGCTACTTATTTCCTGATACTTATTCTTTTAAGAAAGATGCAAGTATTAAAAGTATTATTGAAACGATGTTAGATAATACTAATAAGAAATTGGATGGCTATAAAAGTGATATAGAAAATAGTTCTTATAGTATTCATCAAATCTTAACCATGGCAAGTATTATTGAAAATGAAAGCATGTTTGATGAAGACAGAAGTATTGTATCTCAAGTTATTTATAAAAGATTAAAACTTAATATGAGTTTAGGAATGGATGTAACTACATATTATGCAGTTAAGAAAGATTTATCTGAAACTTTAACTAAGAGTGATTTAAATAGTTCTAATGCCTATAATACGAGAAATACTTCATTTATTGGTCTTCCAGTAGGTCCAATATGTAATATGGGAATTAAGTCAATTGAGGCGGCTTTAAAGCCAAGTGATACAGATTATTTATATTTTTATGCAGATATAAATACTGGAAAATTATATTTTGCTGAAAATAATAGTGAGTTTCAAAAATTAATTGAAACTTATAGATAGGTAGGTATATTTATGAAACAATTAATAATGGAAATGGAAGAATATGCGTCCAGCAAGAATGTGCCAATTATTGAAAAAAAATCAATTGCATTTATTATGAAATATATAAAAGATCATAATATAAAAAATATTTTAGAAATAGGTAGTGCAATTGGATATTCAGCAATCCTTATGGCATCTAGTAGTAAAGATGCGTTTGTTACAACAATAGAACGTGATGAAGAAAGGTATATGGAATGTCTTAAGAATGTTAAGAAATGTGGTTTTGATAAAAAAATCAATGTTGTATTTCAAGACGCTTTAGATGTAAATTTATCAGAAGATTTAAAATTTGATTTAATATTTATTGATGCAGCTAAAGGGCAATATACTAAATTTTTTGAAAAGTATAAATATTTCTTAAAAGATGGGGGCACAATTATCACGGATAATATTAAATTTCATGGTTATGTTGGTAGCTCTGATAAAATAGAAAGTAAAAATTTAAAAAGTTTAGTAGAAAAGATTGAAAACTATATTGATTTCTTAAAAGATAATGAAGAATTTGAAACTAAATTTTATGATATTGGTGATGGACTTTCTGTTAGTGTAAAGAAAAATGAAGTATAATCAAATATTAATAACAATTACTGATTTAGATATAATAGATGATTTAAAAAAGTTGGGTATTTCCAAATACGTTTTTCCTTTAAAAGAATTTTGTGTTGGAATACCTAACACTTTTTATATTGATGAAATAAATGAAAAAGGTTATATCTATATAAATAGAATCCTCGATAATGATAGTATTGAAAAGTTAAAAAATATTAAAGAAGAAATAATTAATAATGAAAATATAATAGGTATTATTTTTGATGATTTAGGAATTATTAATATTTTTAAAGATACTTCTTTAGA
>CAZJEY010000103.1:0-2811 GCA_964545135.1 uncultured Mycoplasma sp.
TACACATCCTATCTTTTGTACTGCTAAATTTCGTTATCGTGGTGTAGATCATCCGGTTGAATTAGAATATTTAGATAATAATAAAATTTTAGTTAAGTATAGTGGTCTTGCTAAAAGTGTAACTCCAGGTCAAGCTTGTGTATTATATTTAGGAAAAGAATGTTTAGGTTGTGGGTTTATTAGTGAAGTATATAAAAATAATGAAAAATTGTGGTACTTATAGAAAGAAGAATATATAATTTATGACAACAAATTATTTTACTAAGAAAATTAGTTATAAAGAATTAATCGAAATACTTAAGCAAAAAGAATGCTGTACATCTGATTTAAGAGTTTTAAATGATTATATTAATGGTCGTGATGTAATTGATATTTCTGGGACTGGTGGTAATACCACTTTTATTATCCCTAAAGATGAAAAGAATAAAGAGAGTTTTGTAGTAAAGATAAGTCCAAGTGATGGGGAATTATATGATGAATATATTGTAAACAATCTATTTTTTAAGTATAATTTAGCTCCTGAAGTAATTGAATATTTTTCTTCAAATAAAGATTATTTAATAAATCGTTTTATTGAAGGAAAATGTGCGATAAATTGTATTAATAATGTTGAAGAAATGGCAATAATATTGGGTAAATCTTTAAGATTATTTCATGATATGAAGTGGGATAAAGACAATTTTGATTTTATGGAATCTGAAGTAATTATTGATAATCCTGATAAATTTTTAAATACTAGTATGGAACATAATTTTGGAAATAATAATATGAGAGAGTATTTAAAAGAAAATAATTTTAATAGAATGAAAGATTATATTATAGAAAATGGTTATCTTTATAAAAATGATGATGTAATAGTCCATGGGGAATTTGATCCTAAAAATATATTTTTAAAAGATAAGGAATTATTTAATTTAATGGGATTTAGTGATACTCATTATGGTGATCGCCATTTGGATATATTTTATGCTAAATATGCTCTTGCATACTATTATAATCTACTTTATGATCCTAAATTAATTGATAAGATTGATCAACTTTTTTTAGATAGTTATGGTAGAGATAAAATTGATTATGAACGGCTTAGATTATGCGGCTATATTATGTGTATGTATAAAGAAGATAAAGACACTATTAGAAAATTAAAATTTTAGAAAAGATTTTCTTACTTCTTTAAAGTTTAAAGCAATAACAATGATTATGTTTATTATTTCTGCTACTATTAAAGAATAGATACCAATATGTAGTAAAGAGAAAATAGCTAAGGTGATAAGTTTTATAATTACACCAATAATAGTTATTTTCATTGTTATATTTGCTTTATTTATAGCTTGTAAATAGCTTATTAAGATATTCTCTAAGTAGAATAAAACAAAGATAGGGGCAAGTATTTTAATATAGTTGATACCTTCGGTAGTGTTATAGATAGCATTTAAAATGCTTTCTCCATAAAATAGTAATACTATACTATAACTTATGCCTATAAATAGACCAAACATAAGTGCTTGTTTTAGTCTTCTTTTTACTAAAGAATATTTTTTGTTTAAATAATATTTGCTAATTTCGGGTATTAAAGCAGAAGATATCGCAATTATAAAAAATGAGGGAACAGTGAGTATTGTTAGACTATAGCCATTATATACTCCATATTCATAAAGAATATAATTATTAGTATATCCTGAATATAAAAGAAGATTTTTTAATATTATTGGTTCAAAAAAGTAACCAATATTACCAATTATTCTACTTGATACTGTAGGTAGTGAAATATTTAAAATATCTTTTGTGGTATTTAAATCAGGTTGAAGATCATTTTTGGTTATAATAATACCTTTAGGTAAAAATAAAAGATTAATAATAATACTTGATATTTCGGTTATCAAATTGATTATAAATAATCCAACAGCACCATATACCATATTTATCTTGGTAAGAGGTGGAATAATAACAATTATTAAAATATATCTTATTATTTGTTCACATATATTACTAATAGCATTTGGAATCATATTTTGTTTGCCATAATAATATCCCTTTATAATACTTGATATTGATATTATAGGAAAAGTTAATATAGCAGAAATTAATATTAAATAAGTATCTGGTTCATGAAGTAAATTATTTGCGATAAATTTAGCTAATAGTAGCATAATTATAACTACAATAAAATTTACTATCATTATTAAAAATACTGCATTAGAAAGTATTTTAGCACTTCTTTTTTTTCTTTCAGCAATTAATTTAGAAATAGTTGTGGGCAAAGCAAGCGTTGCAATGGTGATTAAAAGTGAATAAGTTGGCATTACCATTGAATATAGTCCGATTACTTTGGCACCAACAATTCTTGTATAAACTATTCTAATTATAAAGCCAAGTATTTTAGTAATAATTCCACTTAATATTAAAATAAATGTTGATTTTATAAATAAATTATTCCTAAGATTTTTCATTATTTCACCTTTAAAATTATATTAATTTAATATATAATAAATATATGTAAGGGAGTGATTTTTTATGGATGAAGAAAAATTTGATTCTCTAAATGATTTATATAAAAGAATGCTTCCAGCATTAAGAACTAGAGTTGAAGAAATTAATCGCTTAGGTTTTAATTATAAAGAAATAGATATTTGGAATTATTTGTTTCAAACTAAATGGCATTTTATGTCTAATTTGAGATTAAATGAATTAGTAAATGATATATTTAATCTTGATGAAATTAAATTAATTAATTATTATAAAAATGATAGGAATGAAGAGAATGGAACAAAGTAGTATTACGTTTGCTGACTTATTAAAAAAATTAAATAT
>CAZJEY010000104.1:0-2807 GCA_964545135.1 uncultured Mycoplasma sp.
AAGTATTCATATATTCCTGCTTAAATAATTTTTCGTATATAAACATTACCAATATATAAAAAGATAATATAGTAGCTAAATAAATAGTTAGAATAATAGTATTATCTTCGAGATTAAAATAACTTAAAATAACCATAGCAATCAAAATAATTAATTCAATTACTTTTTTTAAAAAAGATACATCATTTCTTAAATAATAAATAGCTATCCTAAAAGCTTGTAAAATAGTCATCAAACTAGTAAATATAAGAATTAATTTCATAATCTCGACCTATCCTTAATGATAAATTCTAATTCAGTATCATTATCATATACTTTCTCTTTAATTTTAACATTTAAATCTAATTTCAATTTATCTTTTACCTTTTCATTAGTACTAATAACTGATTTTAATTTAATTAAATCATTCTCTTTATATACATAAATCATTATTGTTTGATTTTTAGAATTTTCTATTATTTCATAGACAATATCATATAGATAAGACATAATTCTGCCATCAATGTTCATTTTATTTTTTACAACAACAAAGCCTTCTATATTTAAACTTGCCATACTAATAAGCAATTCATTTAACAATACTTTAACGCTTTCTTCATTATATATCTCATTATTCATTTCCGATATCATAAGCATACTTTTCTTCTTACTATAGATAATAATTCTCTTAACTTTTTCTAAATCTTCTTCGCTAACATCATCATTTAATAAAATATTTCTTGCTTCTAATCTATTTTCATCAAGACTATTTTCTATTTTACTTATGGTTTTTTTTCTCAATTTTATTTCATATAATTCTCTTTTAGTTTTTTCTTCTAATTTTATGCTATCTTGTTGTTTTAGTAATTCTTCTTTTTGCTTTTTAATATCTTCTTTTAATTTAAATAAAGAAGTTAAGTCTTTTTTTAGTATTACATAACTATCTTTATTCTTTTTAAGTTCATAACCTATATATTTCTTTTGATAATTATTTTTTACCCTGTTATTTTTAATATCATTTAAAATAAAATTAGGAATATCTTGAAAAGAACAAGTGGTATATTTTTTCCTTCCATCTAATGAAACAATTATCATATCTAAATTGGAATGAGAAAATATTTGAATGTATTTACTATTATTAGGTATTAAATCCAAATAAAACATTAATTCAATACCTAAACATATTAAAAAACTATTAACAATTGACATATTCATTCTTCTTACATAGGGAATATCTAGAATATAAAGATAAGTATAAATTATACCAAGTAATAAAACAACTAGAGGCAAAAATGATTTTAAATCTTTTTTTAATTTAAAACGATTAATTGCTAAACTTATCATACTATCAGCTAATAAATATAATATCCAAGCAAAAATTAAGTAATAGCCAACATAATGTTTATAATTATCATGGTGTTCTAAATCAATATTAAATTTAAATACTAACTCATGATAGTCATTTGTTAAAACTAATAAAAATAATATAGTTGATAACAAATAAATAAATATTTCCCTTTTATTATTCATTTTATCTTTTAAAGAACTAGTACAAATATTAAAAAGGGCTGGAATAAATATAAGTGGCAAATAGTATAAATACCAACACACTCTTTCAACTTTAGCTTCTAAGGCAACTCCTTTTATTATTCTTATTAACATCCAAAATATCATTAACAACCCAATAATCAAAAAATATCTTCTTGTTTTGCCATCATATAACTTATAATATACTCTAACAGTCCAAAAAGTAAAAAAGATTGCAAACAATAAAGAAATAAATTTATATAACAATTATTTCACCTCTTTTCTTTTTAAATAGTAATTATTTTATAACTTACATTAAGAGTATTCAAAAATTTAATAACATCTTCACTATTAATGAAAATTGTTGCATCATTTTCATTAGGATGAAAAGTTAATGGTAAATCATTTATAATATCTTCATCAAATAATATAACTATATTATCTTTATTATTTAAAAGGCCAAAAATTGAGACTACCCCTTTTTCTAATTTCAATTTCTCAAATAGAACTTCATCACTTGAAAATTTTAATTTCTTTTCCTGTAATTCTTCTTCTAATTTTTTAAAATCGATTCTTTTATTTTCATCCATTACTATTAAATAAAAATTTGTCTTATTTTTATTATATAAGAACATCGTTTTTGTCCGTATACCCTCATAACCTTCAATATACTTATCAGCATCTTCTGTGCTATAAGCTTTAGGATGATTAACAACTTGATAACTTATATTTAAATTATCTAAATATTTATATACTTCTTCTTTCATTATTTACACCTTCTATATATGATATGGATTAAAATCTATTTCAACTTTTACATCATTATTAAACATATAAAGTTCATCTATTTCTTTTAAAGTCTTCTTTAATTTATCATCAAAACGATATTTAATTACAATTACAAAACGATACATATTATTATATTTAAATAAATTATGAGTTGTAGGTCCTAATACAATAGAAGAATTATCTAAATGATTCTTCAAATAATTTGCAATACTCTTTGATTCATTCAAAGCTTTATCATAATCACTACTGACAATCTTTAAACTTACTAAATAATAATATGGTGGATACTTAAGTAATCTTCTTAAATTCATTTCATAATTATAAAAACCATTAAAATCATTATTAATAACATAATTTAAAACTTCATTATCAGGATTATAAGTTTGTAAAACAATTTCACCATCTAAATTACTTCTTCCAGCTCTACCACTAACTTGCGTAAGTAAGCTATAAGTCATTTCATTACTTCTAAAATCTGGAATATTTAAACTGGCATCAGCATTTATAACACC
>CAZJEY010000105.1:0-2728 GCA_964545135.1 uncultured Mycoplasma sp.
TCAGATAAAGGTCTCATATATAATTGATCAAATAAATCAACAAAATCTATTTTTGATACTTCTAATAATTTTTTGGTAGTTTCAAATGTACTTATAGTAGTATTTTTAAGTGAAAATCTTTCGCTATCAGATACTATTCCTAAGAAAAGATTTTCAGCTACCTTTTTAGTTATTTTTAACTTAGTATTAAGTAATAATTCAGTTACCATCTGACAAGTACTTGATTTATCTGTATCAACCCATTCAATATAACCTTTAATATCTTCCTTAGGATGATGGTCAATTTTCAATATATTACTATAATTTAAACCATCTATTCCATCAATACGATGCATGTTTGGAACATCTAAAACAATTAATAAAGGATTATTAAGTAATTCATAATTAGGATGATCTAAATTACCAAATGATTTAAACTTAGCCACACTAGCACCAACTGCATATACTTTCTTATTAGGAAATGTTGCTCTTATTGAATCCCTTAAACCAAGTTGTGAACATAATGCATCTGGGTCTGGTCCAATATGCCTTGCTATAACTATTTCATCATGTTCTTTTATTCCTTTATATATTTGTTTATAAATGTTTGTAACCATCATTACATCCCTCTATCTATTAGTAATTATTTCCATTGTATCTAACGCTATCATTAATTCTTCGTCAGTAGGTATAACATACATTGGTATTTTAGAATCATCACTACTTATTAATGTTGTCTTACCTCTTACATTGTTTCTTTCTAAATCTATCTTAACACCTAGACTAGCAATTCTATTGGCAATGTTAACTCTTGTATCAATACTATTTTCACCAAGACCTGCTGTAAAGATTATAACATCAGCACCATTTAAAATATTATTATACATTGCAATATAATTAGCTACTCGTTGACAGAATATATCTTGAGCAAGTGCACATCTTTCATTTCCTTCTTTGATTCCTTCTTCAATATCTCTTGAATCAGAACTAACTCCACTCACTCCTAAAAAACCACTATTCTTATTTAAATCATTAAATACTTCTTCTACAGTTTTATTTTCTTTTTGCATAATGTAAGTAATAATACTAGCATCAATGTCTCCACATCTTGTTCCCATCATTAAGCCAGCTAAAGGACTAAATCCCATTGAAGTATCAACAACTTTTCCCGCATTTATTGCACAAATACTAGCCCCACTACCGATATGACATGAAATAACTTTTAAATCATCACGATTCATAATTTCACTAATAGTTTTATTAATATACTTATGACTAGTTCCGTGGAAACCATATTTCCTTACGCCATATTTTGTATACCATTCATAGGGAACTGGATAAATATATTCTGTGGCATCCATAGTTTGATGAAATGATGTATCAAATACTGCAACCATTGGTGTATTAGGCATTGCACTTTGAAATGCTTTAACACATTGCAACATTGCAGGATTATGAAGCGGTGCTAGTTCATTAAATTGTTCACATTGTTCTAATACTTCATCTGTAATCAAAACACTTTCTTTAAATTTATCACCACCATGAACTAGACGATGTCCAACTCCATCAATTTCATCTAAAGAAGTTATAATATTGTTTTTAAATAGTTCTTCTTTTAAACATTCTACACAATCTAAGTGATTTTTAAGTGGTACTTCGTGAGTTATTTTTTCACCATTAATTTTTACATAGTAAAAACTATCACTTAACCCAACCTTTTGAAAGTAACCATTTATTAATTCTTTTCTTTCTGGAAGTTCTATAACATTAAATTTTAATGATGAACTACCTGCATTTACTGATAATATTTTCATTTTTTCACCTCTTATTTATTGTATCAAATTGCCAAGTTAAAGTCTATAAATTATTGTTTCCTTTACAAAAAATAGATAGACTCTATATCTATCTATTTAATTATTTCAGATTATTTATTTTTATTTATAAAGTTATGAGAACCTAAATAATTATCTTTACTTTTAAAACAATCCTTATCATAATCTTTACTATTTCTAGTACTTTTTTCTATAGTATAGCCAAAAGGATTATATAAATTATAACGATACCTATCATGAAACCCTTCATCAAGAATATCATAAGTTTTATGATAATTACTATTTTTATTCATAATATCACCTTACTAATATTATGAAAAAAATATCAAAATTTATAACAAATCTTGATATTTTTTTTCTTCTTTAGTAGTAACTTTTATTATTTCATGATTTTCTATACAATTATTTATCATTTCATCATAATTTATTAATGCTTCGTATTCTTGACATTTTTCTAATTCAGGATTAATAACAGGATGATCAGGAACAAATATTGTACAACAATCTTCATATGGCAATATACTTGTTTCATAAGTACCTATTTTCTTTGCTATATCAATAATTTCTAATTTATCAAAACAAGCAACTGGTCTAATTACAGGAATTTTTACTACTTCATTAATAACAGACATACTGGAAAGTGTTTGACTAGCAACTTGACCAATCGATTCTCCATTTATGATTATTTTTCCATTTATCCCTTTATTTATTTTTTCACTTATTCGATACATCATTCTTCTCATAATAGTAATTAAGTACTCATGAGGAATGTTTTTATATATTTCTTCTTGAATTTCCGTAAAATTAATAACGTGTATCTTTATTTCACCACAATATTTGCTTAGTATTTTGGCAAGGCTTAAAACTTTATTTTTAGCCATTTGACTAGTATGAGGAGGACTTTCAAAATAAATTGC
>CAZJEY010000106.1:0-2713 GCA_964545135.1 uncultured Mycoplasma sp.
ATCGTATACACAAAGCTGTTCACCAAGTAGTACTGTTACATGTTCGGGTTCGTATACTAAGAAAACAACATATACTGGAACAGCAAGCACTAGCTGTGATTGGAGTACTAAAACTAGCGGTTCTAGTTCTTCAAGGCCTTCGAGCAATACATCTTGTAGCAAATCCTCACATTCTGGTAATAAAAAATATTCAGATATAAAATGTACTTCTTGTGTAAAAGGTCAGCCTAGTACTTCAGGAAGGTGTTCAGGAACTAATAATAGATGTGATAAATATTCATGGAAAAAGCAGACTTGTAAATGTAGCACAACTTACTCAAATTATACATCAACATCTACTTATGTTACAGCTGGTACTTGTTCAAAAAGCGGAACAAAAGGTACAAGTAAAACTTACGTAACATGTACAACTGGATATACTAAAAAAACAGTTACTACTTGTTCATAAAAACGAGGCTTAAATTAGCTTCGTTTTTATTTTACATAAAATTTTAAAAATTAGCAGTTATATATTGACAAGTGCTAAGCATAATATTATAATGGTATTAGCATTAGAGAGAAAAGAGTGCTAATTATTGAAAGAGGTGATGGTTATGGATTTAAGAATGGATGAAAGAAAAGAACAAATATTAAAAGAAATTATTGAAACTTATGTTAAAACTATTCATCCAGTTGGATCTAAAGCATTATGTCAAAAACTTAAATGTTCTAGTGCTACAATAAGAAATGAAATGGCTATTTTAGAAAATATGGGTTATATTGAAAAAAATCATATTTCTAGTGGTCGTGTTCCTTCTCAAAAAGGTTATAAATATTACGTTAAATATTTAATGAAACCAAAAGATTTAAATGGAGAAGAAATGTTAAAGATTCAAGCAATCTTTAACAATAAAGACTTAATGGTTAGTGATGCTATCAGTAAAAGTTTGGAAATTATTAGTGATTTAACTAATTATACAAGTGTTGTTCTTGGTAAAAATAGTGATGATAACAAACTAAAACAAGTTAATATTATTCATCTGGATGGTACTAAAATCGTTGCGCTTATTTGTACTGATAAAGGAAATGTTTTAAATAAGCAATATGTTTTACCAGAAGATACAAATGTTTCAGAAATAATTCAAGTTAGTGAAATCATCAATAAAATGTTAGTTGGAACCCCAATTAATTTAGTTGGCGAAAGATTAGAGTTTGAAATAAAACCAATTTTAGCTCAAAAAATTAATGACTATCAAGCAGTATACAATATCTTCTACGATGCATTTAATGATTTTATCAATAAGAATACTAACATTCATGTTGAAGGGAGAAATAAACTATTAAATCAACCTGAGTATGATAATGCTGAAGACTTAAGAAGGATAGCAAATAAATTAGAAGATGAATCACTTATTAGAACTGTTGATAAACTTAATGATAAAGATTTCAATATCTATATTGGTGAAGAAAGCGAATTTGATGATGATATTACGGTAGTTAAAAGGAATTATAAAACTAATAATGAAGAAGGTACTATAGCAATAATAGGTCCGAAAAGAATGGAATATGATCGAGTAATAAGTTTACTAGATTATGTTATTAAAGAATTGGAAGGAAAATGATGGAAGAAAATAAGGAAAAAGAATTAGAACAAAAAAATGTAAAATCTCAAGAAGTAAAAAAAGATGACAATTCTAAAAAGAAAGATAATAAAAATAAAAAAGAAATTGATAAATTAATTAAAGAAAAGAATGAACTTAATGATAAGGTTTTACGAATTAATGCTGAAATGCAAAATATGAAAAAAAGATATGAAGAAGAAATAGCAAATATCTATAAATATAATGGCGTTGATTTTATAAAAAAATTGTTGCCAACTATAGATAACTTTGAAAGAGCAATAAAAGAAGATGATAATGATTTGAATGATGAATTATCGAAATTCTTAGAAGGCTTTAAAATGATTTATGGTAATTTAAAAAATATTTTAAATGATTATGGTGTCAAAGAAATTGAATGCTTGCACCAAGAATTTGATCCTAGTACTATGGATGCAGTTCTTACTGATAAGGATGAAAATTATGAAAGTAACATAGTATTAGATGTAATGCAAAAAGGCTATATTTATAATGATAAAGTAATAAGACCAGCAATGGTTAAAGTTAATGAATAGAAAAAAGGAAAGGTGATTAATTATGAGTAAAATTATAGGTATTGACTTAGGTACTACAAATAGTTGTGTTGCAGTACTAGAAGGGGGAGAACCAAAAGTTATCCCAAATAGTGAAGGAAATCGTACAACTCCTTCTGTTGTAGCTTTTAAAGGCGATGATGAATTAGTAGGAGAAACTGCTAAAAGACAAGCAGTCACAAATGTAAAAAATACAATTTCTTCTATTAAAAGAAAAATGGGTACTAGTGAAAAAGTTGAAGCAAACGGAAAAAAATATACACCAGAAGAAATTAGTGCGAAAATTTTAAGTAAATTAAAGAAAGATGCAGAAAGTTATTTAGGCGAAAAAGTAACTAAAGCAGTAATAACTGTACCAGCATATTTTAATGATGCTGAAAGACAAGCAACTAAAAATGCTGGTAAGATAGCAGGACTTGAAGTTGAAAGAATTATCAATGAACCAACTGCTGCTGCTCTTGCTTATGGACTTGATAAACAAGATAAATTACAAACTATTTTAGTTTATGACTTAGGTGGTGGAACATTCGATGTTTCTATTCT
>CAZJEY010000107.1:0-2636 GCA_964545135.1 uncultured Mycoplasma sp.
TTTTTAAATTACCTAAAGATAAATCTTCTATTTTTTTAGTTTCATCTAATATTAACTTTTTGACTAAATATTTTCTTCTTTTATTTAAATCTTTTTTATAAAAAGATTCATGATAATCTAACATTTCTTTTACTGTAAAATCATCATATAAATGAATTTCACTAGGAAGATAGCCTATTTTTTCCTTTAATGTTATATCATCTTTTCTTAGCTCTTTGCCATCTAATAAAATAGTTCCTTCATTCTTATTGATAAGATTCATAATAGAGCGAATAGTTGTTGACTTACCAGCACCATTTGGCCCAATAAAACCAAATATTTCTCCTTTATTTAGAGTTAATGATAAGTTTTTTACACCTAATACATTACCATAATACTTTGTTAAATTTTTAATTTCTAAAATAGGGTTAGTCATTCGGATCATTTCCTTTCTATTTTAATACTTCAGTAATCTTTTTATTGATTTCTTCTCTCGTAAATGGCTTTGGTATATAAGAAGCAAATCCTAACTTTAAGTATTTTTCTTCACTTTTACTTTCTGCATCTGCAGTTAATGCTATTACTGGTGTTTTAAACTTCTTATTCTTTTGTAATTGGGAAAGAGTTTCTATTCCATTCATTCCTGGCATCATTATATCCATTAATATTAAATCATATGTAACATCTTTTACTTTTTCTAAACATTCTGTTCCACTATATGCTTCTTCGATAATATATCCTAAACCATCTAAAGCTTTTCTTGCTACTTTTACATTTATTTTATTATCATCTACTATTAATATCTTTAATTCTTTCTTTTTTTCTGCTTTTAATTTCTTATTTATTTCATATTGATTTATAACTTGAGTATTCGATAAATCTTCATTTAATTTACTAATCTTTTGAGGAATACTAACCATAAATATTGACCCTTTTTTATATTCACTTTGGACATTTATTTTTCCACCCATCATATCTACTAAACTTTTAGTTATAGCAAGTCCTAATCCTGTTCCCTCTACTGTAGTATTAAGTTCAACATCTAATCTATCAAATTTTGTAAATAATTTATCAATATTTTCTTTTTTAATTCCTCTTCCTGTATCTTTTACACTTATTATTAAATTACATCTATCATTTTCATTTATACATTTTACATTTAAAGTTATATTACCTTTTTCAGTATATTTTATTGCATTAGATAATAAATTATTTATTATTTGTTTTATATGTACTTTATCACCTATTAATTCATATGGTATATCTTCACTTACTATGTAATTAAATTCTACTAATTCTTTATCTATCCTAGTTGCTAATACTTTTACTAATTTATCTATTTCTTCTTTAAAATTATATTTTACCTCTAATAATTCCATTTTTTCAGCTTCTATTTTATTTATATCTAAAATATTACCTACAATTTCTAGTAAAGTATTTGAGGCATTTAATATATCTTTATTATTTTCTACTACTTCCTTAGGTAATCTTTTATATGTTAAGTTATCTTCTGATAAACCTACTATGGCATTAAGTGGTGTTCTAATTTCATGAGACATACTTGATAAAAAATCTGACTTAGCTCTATTTGCTTTTTCAGCTTGAATTTTGGCTTCTGTCATTTCTTTTAACATTTTGACATCTGGATTTTCAATTGTAAAATACATTAAAGTTGTTACTATAGAATCACAAAATAATAACAATGTTAATTCTGGATTAATATTTTGAATTATAACTATTAATAATAGCAAAAAGACAAAAGCAAATAAAGGTATATATTTTTTTTCTATCTTTTTTCTAGCTTTAAGTGTAAGAATAAACATTGCAATTATAATAATAAAACCAAATATATAACTAAAACTAACTGCTATACCCTGAGTATAACCAATTACTCCATCAAAATAAATTTCAATTGGTAAAAAAAGTAATAAAAAGCATATAATTGCAAAAGCACTATATATATAATTTAATAATTTATTAGTATTAAAATTTAAAACATAAATATAAACAAATAAGCAAAAAGCATAAGACATAAAATACATCAAATATATTTTTGAAATAATAATGTTAATAAGACTATCTGAACCTAAATTTCTAAAAGAAAAATAACCCCCGACATCAATAATTATTCCAAGTAAATTAATTAATATTAAAATACTAACTACTTTATTGTCCATATTATTAATTTTTTCCTTTGAAAAATAAGTACAAGCGATGATTATTAAAAAAACAAAACAACAAATTGAAAAAGATATGCTAATCATATTCTACACTCCAATTAAAGGATAACATTTTTTTTAAATTTTGTAAATCAAAAAAGTTAATAGCAAATTATTAACTTTCTTTAAAATATAATTTACGACAATAAACTTCATCGTTATTCATTAAATCTATTTGAGATTTTTCTTTTAGTAATATATTATTAATTTTTCCACCAACATTAATAGGAAGTTGATCAACAAAAATGAAATCAAAAGGGACAGAGGGTTCTTCTAAACCATTCATACATATTTTATATAATTCTTCTTTTAATTCTGAAAGATTAACTTGATCCATATCTTCATTTAATTCGATGAACGCTACTGGTACAGTTTGTTCGTTTTTATGTTCAAATCCAATTACTACACTATCTTTAACAAAAGGTATAGAGTTTATAA
>CAZJEY010000108.1:0-2557 GCA_964545135.1 uncultured Mycoplasma sp.
TTTAGATATTCCTCTTTATTCACTAATATCACCTAAAAAAATTATAACATAAATATATTAAAACATCTACCCAAAATAAAAAGGTAAATTAATTACCTTTTCTTGAAGCTATTACTAAACCAGTAACTCCACCAATTAATATGACAAAGATACCAGCAATAATTAAAATATCTGATTTTTTATACTCTACTTCCTTTGTTATAGCAGCATCAGTAAGTACAGCAAATTCAGTATTTTGTTGATATTCAACATTTTCAGCAAGTTCATTATCTACAAGTAACTTATTAACAACATCAACATATTTATCATTTTGATATTGTTTTAATATTATATCAATAATTTCTTCACCAATTTCTTCAGCAAATCCTGTTGCATGATAAGCATCACCAATTACAATATATGGTATAGATCCTATTTCATCATTAAAATAATCACCAACTTTTTGCCAAAATTCTTGATTGTTTTCATCAGATACTTCAAATCCGATTAAATTGAAATAATCACCATATTTTTCATCTGATTCTTCAAAAAACTCCAATGCACTATGACAATAAGTACAAGTTTCACCTCTAAAAATGTAAACATTTATTGGATCTCGATTTACCTCTGGTAACTTCACTTTAGCTTCAGCGCTTGGCACAAAAACTAATACCATTAAAAATGTTAAAACATATAATAAATACTTCTTCATCATAACCTCCTTGATTAATTATACCATCCTTATTTTTATTTTTAAAGTTATTTAACTAAAACCTTATAAATTTTTACTATTCTGGCAATTATTTCTTTATCATCAAGTTTTATTTCATTTGTTGCAATAAGAGTAGCTAAGCCGTTAGAATAAAGCCATACATGCATAAAAAGTTCTTTAGCTTTATCGAAACTATATCCTTGCTTATTTACTAAGTTAATAATTGCTCCTTGATTCCATTTTTCATTTAACACATCATCAATGCTTTGCCATTTTAAATTGTTGCTTAAAAATAAACTAATAAATAAATTTTGATATTTCTTAGCAAATTCTACATACGCAACACATAGAGTAACTATCGCATTTTTATTATCGACCCTACTTGTTATAAATTCATCATATTGTTTATATATTTCTTTATATACATCTTCTTTAATTTCATCCATACCACTATATATTCTATATAACGGCTTTGTTGATATTTTTAGTTCCTTAGCTAAATTACGTGCATTAAGCTTATCCCAACCATACTTGTTAATCATCACTACAGCTTTTTTCGTAATTGCATCTTTGGATATGTCACAGACTTGCATAATAATTCCCCCAATCATTATGGTAACTTATGTTACTATTATAAATTATATTTTCTATTAAGTCAAACAAAAAAATCTCTTTAGTTCTTTAAAGAGACTTTACTAATAATTTTTATGTTCTTCCTTATCTAAAATATAGCCATTTAAATTATTCAAATTGACCTTTTCTAATGAATTAATAATATTAGCATCAAAAAACTTATTATCACTTCTTAGTTCATTTATAAATTTTTTTAAATATATTCTTTTTGATAAATCCTTCTTAAAACCACAATTATAATCTTTAAATATTAAATCATTATAAGTTTGCCACTTAATAACACTTTTTTCTTCAACAAGATATAATGGTCTGATTAATTTCATGTCATCAAAATTATCACTATTTAATATAGGTCTCATAGTTTCATAAACACCATTATAAAACATATTTAAAAAGGTAGTTTCAATAACATCATCTAAATGATGTCCAAGAGCAATCTTATTACATCCTAGTTCTTTAGCAACACTATATAAGTGTCCTCTTCGCATTCTTGAACAAATAAAACAATTACTTTTATGATTTATCTTTTTTACTACTTCAAAAATATCAGTGTCAAATATTTCTAAGGCAATATTTAATTTTATAGCATTATTTTTTATATGATTTAAATATTTTTCATCATAGCCAGGATTAATCATAATGTATTTTAAATCAAAATCAATCTTGCCATGTCTTTGTAATTCTTGAAGACACTTTGCTAGAAGAAAGGAATCTTTTCCACCACTAATGCACACTGCTATTTTGTCGTTTGCTTCTATTAAATTATAATTATTAATAGTTTTAATAAATTTATTCCATATTTCTTTTCGATAAGTCTTAATAATACTTTTTTCAACTAAGTCCATATTACTCTATTATCTCTAAGTTATTACTTTTGATATAATTAATGAACATATTCTTAAAGGCATTAAGTTCTGATTGTTCAAGAGTTTTTTCGTTACTACCTATAGTATAACTAATAGTGTATTTTTTGTTGATACCATCATTATAAATATCTTTTAGTCTATAAGATATAATATACTTATTTGTAAATTCTTTAACTATATCATTTATCATTTTATAATTTGTTTCTAATGGTGCAATAATAGTATAATCTAAATCAACTATTGGGAATTTACTTATTTTTTTAACAATTAATTCTTCCTTAGGTAGGTTTAAAAATTCATCTATATCTATATCTATACATACAGCACTTTTCTTTTTACCTATCATAGTATTAGAAACATTAATTGA
>CAZJEY010000109.1:0-2548 GCA_964545135.1 uncultured Mycoplasma sp.
TATTTATTTCGTTAATGACAAGATATATTTATTAGCGTCTTTATCTATTTTGTACAAAGCATTTCTTTTAGAATCATTATCATCGATAATAATAATTCCTAATACTTTTTCTTTATATGGTATTATTTTTATAGCTTTACTATATGTTTTATTATCTGAAAGATAAATACCAATATAATTATTATTATCAATATAATCAAAACTTATATAATTATCATTTTCAATTCTTGTGCTATTTTTTAAATCACTTATTAATTTTTTTAAATTAATACTTACTTTAGAAGTTTCACATTTATTATTTTTACATTTTACTATTTCACTAGCAATTATTTCTTTTTCATTTATATTTTCATACCAATCATCTTCAAGTACAAATTCATTTAAACATACATTACCATTTTCATACTCGATAATGATTCTTTTAACAATTTTATTTTGAATATCATATTTAATTATACTCTTATCAATATTTTTATCATAGAAATAACTTTCATCAAAACAACTCTCTAAACTATTTAAATAGCTATTTTTAATCTCATCAACTTTTTTATAACTTCTTATACTATATAAAGTATTTCCTTTTTCATAATAACTAAATAAAGGTATTTTAATTCCCATAAATGAAGTTTTAAAAAAAGTTTTATTACTTCCTAATATTAGCATCAAAATAAATAATAATATACAAATACTAATAACAATTATCTTTTTCATCTTAACCTCTATAAAAATTATAAAGCAATCAAAAAAAGAATGCAACTAAGTAATATGCATTCTTTTACTAGATATAAAATATTCTTTTTCTTACATTTCTCTTTCTATTATATTTGACTATTTTTAAAGTTCAGGAATAGACAAACCTCCAGTTTTATAAAATTATAATTCAATTTTATCAAAAGGAAATCTAGTCATAATACGAGACATTAATTTCATATAATCAACATGATTTCTTTTAATATATTTTCTGCTTATAGTATCAACATAGCAATCAACTAATAAATAATCATATTTTGTTGTTATTCTATTCACCCTAATACTTGAACACCACCAGTACCATCGTAATGTTGGCTTATAGAGTAAGGATAAATAAATACATTTCCTAAGCCAGCTGCTCCCAAAGTATAATTTTTAGATTGAGCAAGAGTTAAGCTATCTGTTGCATGTTGATAAGAAGCGTATACTGCAATTGTACCCGTACCAATAACTGCGCTTGTACTTGTAGTTAACTCTAAGTAAGTAATACTATCATTTACAATATTCATTGATATACCATAACCATTATCTTGTCTATTGATATTAGTTCCAGTTGCTGAATACACAACACTGCTATAATCGCTACTGCCACTCTTTTTATAAATTTGTTGACCAGTTTGGGTGCCATGTGACACATTATAATTTTGAAATCTAATGCCAATTACATCGTAGCTTCTAGTACTAGGTATTCCTTTCCATATACAAACAATTGTAGAATCGGCAGTAATATTTCCTTTTGAAACATACAATGTTATTTTTTTATAAGTTGTTTCAATATAATCTGAGCCCATTGTTGATATGTTAGTTACATCAACATTATTGTATTCTGCTTCAGTAAGTTCTCTACTAGTTACTATGCCTAAAGAATTATTGTAAGTTGTTTCAATATATTTGGTTTGTTCAACAACATTGCTAAAATCTTTATTTTTTAAATAATCATAATTATCTTGAGTCATAACCATAAGATA
This sequence comes from uncultured Mycoplasma sp., assembly GCA_964545135.1. GTDB lineage: Bacteria > Bacillota_I > Bacilli_A > RF39 > UBA660 > SIG200. The sequence goes on from CAZJEY010000109.1 coordinate 1,719, forward strand.
TGCATCGCTATAAACTCGAGATAAATTATTATAATCGCTAGTACTAATCATAACATTATTTTGATTTACAATATAGTCATTAGTACTTATTGCTTCTTCAGCATTAACCACTAAAGGCAATGTTGTAAAAAACATTAGCAAAAATAACAAAGTATTTATTTTTTTCATCACCCTATTTCTTCCTCCTTTCCGCTTTCATCTTAAACGATTTTTGTCACATCTTGCAACCTATTTGACCGAGAATTAAAAATTCTCAAAAAATGAGAATTTTGATTTAAGAAAGTTTTTCAATATATTTGTCTAAAAATTTTAAAACATCATTATAATCTATACATTGGCCAACTTTACAATTCATTTTATTTGCCTTGGCATCATAGTTATATTTTTCAATCATAATTTCTTTTTCACCTTTAAGCGAACTAATTGCCACAATAAGTTTTTGACTTTTCAAATAATATTTGTATGAATATTTTAAATTAGCCTTTGAATCTTCACTCGTGTATATCAGACAAGCACCATTTAAATAATATTCAAATTCACCACTTGCGTCTACATAAATATTTTCAGTTTTTTCTTTAAAGCCTAATTCTTCCAATTCTTTCTTAATATTATTTAAATCATCATCATTATCATTTTCAATTGTTTCTTTGTTAATGTGATAGAATATTTTATTATTAGAAAATCTTAACACAAAATTTAACTGCCCTATAAACTCTTGATCGTTCTTACTATCATTTACGCGAATATAAATATTATCGAAGTAACGCTCTAAACTGTTAGATTTGAAGTATGATTTATCTATTTCAAATCTAATATTGGTTGTTATATTA
>CAZJEY010000110.1:0-2531 GCA_964545135.1 uncultured Mycoplasma sp.
AATTTGATATTCATACTATTATATAGTATAATTAAATTGCCAAAGAGGTGGAATTAATGAAAAAAATAAAAAAAATTTGGAATGAAAACAGGGTATTAATGGTTTTGGCAATAATTATAATTATTTGTTTAATAGTTATAGTTTGTGTATCACTTACTTATTTTTATGGAAGTAGTGAAAGTGAGTATGGAAATAGGTTAGATGGTATAAATCAAGTTAAAATTACAGATAAAATAAAAAACGATGTAATAAGTAACTTAGAGAGTGAAGAAGCAGTTGATAGTGCTAATTTGGTAAATAAGGGAAGAATGATTTACATTACTCTTAATTTTAAGGTTGGTACTACTATAGATAATGCTAAAATAGTAGCAGAAAAAGTTCCTACTTTATTTAGTGAAGAAGAACTAGCTTATTATGATATAAACATTACAATTACTGCGCCAGCAAGTGCTGATAGTGCTGGATTTACTCTTATGGGGGCGAGAAATTCTAATGGTAGTGGTACTATTATATGGAATAATTTAACAATAAAGGATGAAACAGAATAGTATTATGAAAAAGAAGAAAAAATTAATTATTTCAATTGTTATCGCAGTTCTTTTTTTAATAGTTGGTATTTTAGTAATATTATCAATTTTGAACGATGATACTAAATTAAGTAGTGAAGAGAGAAGATGGATAAATAATAATCTTAATACAGTTCAAAATATTTATGTATGTAAAGATATAAATGTTTTTTGTAATAATGGAACAGGAATCTACTATGACTTTATTGCCGATTTTAGTGAAAATTATGACATAAAAGTTAATCCGATTACTATCGATAGTAGTAATGATAGTGGAATTAATTTAACTATTAGTAAAAAATATAGTGATGATGACATTTTGTTTTTTGTTGATCATTATGTAGTATTAAGTAATGAAAAAGTATTGATTAAAGATATAAACGATTTAAAAAATTCAAAAATTGGTGTATTAATTACTGATTTAGAATATGTTAAAAATTATTTAAATAATTTAAATATTGAATATGCGTATTATAATACAAAAGAAGAATTATATGAAAATATTAATAATTTAAATTATATTATAGTTCCTCGAATCGAGGATTTAAATTATATACTAAGTAAAGATTTAAAAGTTAATTATCATTTAAGTGATTTAAATAAATATTTTATTTATGAAAAAGGCGATGATATTTTTAATAATATTACTGCTAAGTATTTAGCTAAATGGTTAAATGATGAATTTTTAAAGTCATATAATGAAAATACTTTAAAAGCTTATATGAGTAGTTTAGGCTTACAGGATACTGATTTAGATAAATTGGTAAGTATTGATTATAATTATGGTTTTGTTATTAATAGCCCTTATGAAGCTATTATGAGTGGTAATTATGGTGGAATAGTAGCTAGTTATTTGCAAGATTTCAGTAGTTTAACTAATGTTAAATTTAATATCACTAAATATAAAAATTATGATAAATTAGCAGAGAATATTAATAAAGGGAAAGTTGATATTTATTTTGATTATAATGGTAATATAAATAATGATTTTGCTTTAGTAAATAATGGAATTACCACTAGTTTAAGTATAATTACAACGAAAGATAATAAAATTGATTTTAATTCTGTTAATGGCTTAGTTGGTAAAGAAGTGTATGTTTTGAATAATAGTAAATTACATACTTATTTAAAAAGCATTGAAGGAATAAAGATAAAAACATACAATTCCTTGACTGAATTGTCTACATTAAATAAAAATGACTATATTATAGTTATAGATTCGTATCAATTTTCTTATTACAAAGACAATAAATTAAATAATTATGTTGAAAAATATCAAACATTAATAAATGAAAGCTATAATTTTAAAACTAAAAAAGAACATGCTACATTAAATGTGTTATTAAATAGTTTTATTATAATGAATGATCCATCTGAGATGGTAAATAATGGTATAAACTTACATAATGATGTTGTAGCGCATGGCAATTTGCTAAATAATATAGCTAAATATGTAATTTTAATTATTTTAATATTGTTAATAGTTGTTTACTTTGCGTATAAGAATAGCAAAAAAATAAAGATAAGCCATAGAGTAAAAAAAGATGATAAAATGCGTTTTATTGACCAATTAACTAGTCTTAAAAATCGTACATATTTAAGTGGATTTATAAAAGATTGGAATAATAATACAATATATCCTCAAACAGTTATAGTAGTTGATTTAAATCGTATTCAAGAAATAAATGATAAATATGGCTATGATGAAGGCGATAAACAAATTCAAGCATGTGCTAATGCTTTAATTAAGACACAACTTGACAATAGTGAAATTATGAGAAGTGATGGTAATGAATTTGTAATATATTTAGTTGGTTATAATAAAAAGCAAATTACTAATTATATTCATAAATTAAATAAGGAATTGAAAAAACTACCATATCCTTATGGAGCTGAATTTGGTTATAGTTTTATCGAAAATGATTTAAAAACTATTGAAGATGCGATGAATGAAGCAGTCGAAAG
>CAZJEY010000111.1:0-2529 GCA_964545135.1 uncultured Mycoplasma sp.
TTAGTTAAGATATTAGTACTTTTACCATGAATAATTAATAATTCTTTATTATTAATTTTATAGTTATAATCAATAAAATCCTTTACTAAAGAATAAACCATTGCAACTTCTTCACCATGTAAATCAAGCTTGGGGGTTTTGGGCGTTATCATTGTTTGGTACTTCTTTCATTTCAGTATTTATATCATTATTTATATTGGGATTAATATTGAATTTTTGATTATAGTAATTAATAACTTCTTCTATTTTTGGCAAAGAATTTCTTAAACCGACTTTACTAGTTGTTAAACTTGAGGTTATTAAACCATAAATTAGGGAATTTTCTTTATCAATATTATTTGCTAAGCCATAAACATATCCGGCAACAAAACTTTCCGTTTCACAATTTAAGTCTACTCTTTCAATACTATTAATTGCTGGTATTATTTTTATCTCATCATTAATAGTATATACAACACCATACATACTAATATTTAAGATTATCTCACTATTAGGATATATAGTTCTTAAGTTATTGTATAAATTAACAATTGTATTACCATCATTATAATTAATTTTTAAATTAGTTAATTTTTCTGCAGCAGTATTATTTATAATTATTATTTTAGAATACTTTGCAAGATCCATATTTTCATTAGTAACATCTTTGATAATCAAAATAGTATTAGTCTCTTTAAATCTTTCTAATGCCGATAATGAAGCACTATATTCTGTACCATCAATGATTAAAATATCAGGATTAATATTAAAAGAATATTTTTTTAAACTTAATTTATTATTTAAACTATAAATAGTATTAGTTTTATTTGTATTATTATATATATTGAAATTAATATTAGTCTTTTCTTGATATGAAGTTTCTATAAAGTCTGTTTTAACATGTGCTGCTTCTAATTCTTTTTTTATAAAGCTACCATAATCATCATTACCAACCATTGAAGCATTATATACTTCTATATTACTCTTCCCTAAAAAATAAGCAATATTGGGAATCATTCCTCCAGCAGACTCTATTCGTTCATTAAAAATATTAAAACTGTTTTCTATAGGAAAATAATTAGTATTAACACTAATATCATAAGTACTCTCGCCAACGCATAAAACTTTCATTAAAATCACCCTTTACTATAAACATTATAAACTAAAATGGTTTAAATTAAAAGAGTGTTTTTAAGACTTTACTAATTGTATCAAAACAAGTCGAAGCAACCTTTTCTACCTCATTAGTCACTTTTAAACCAAATTCTGCTACTTCATTACCATAATACTTTTTATTATCCTCAATATAAGAATTCAAGTCTATTGGTTCATTGTTTTTTAATTTTTCTTCATACTCTTTTATTTTACTTTCGGTTAAAACTACTTCACTTCCTTTTTTGGCTTCATAATAACCACTTTGAAGCGTTACCATAAGAGCCGCAAAAATAATAAATAAACCCATTAAAATTTTAAAAAATATATTATTTTTTTTCTTAGAGGTCATAATTATTTTCTCCTTTAATATATTCGCTTATAACCATAGCTAATATTTCAATAGTATTTGATACTTCACTAATTGTGTTATTTTCGCCACCTACTTCTATAAGCAAGACATTTTTATTAAAATCTTGATTATATATACCATTAACATTTTTACCACTTTTCTTTAATACTCCCCTACTTAAATTAGCTATTTTTGAATTGATTAAATTGCTTAAATTAGTAGCTAAATCTAGATTACTTTGATATGTAGGATTATCAAGACCGATTACAAATAATATTTTGGCATAAGACGTATTTCCAACTGTAAGGGTTGTTTTTTCATAACTACCTGAATCACGATGTAAATCAATAAAATATTTTAAAGTTTGATTGTTATTAAATGCTTCTTCCAGTTTCATCCTACTGATATAATAACTTTTTCCATATTTTAAATTCATATTATTGCGGATTGCTACAAGGTCTGATGTTTCTACTATTGAATTTATATTATTGTTAGCTAGATTTTCTTTTAAAATATAACTAGCTATTAAAACATTAGATTTAATATTATATGTTTCTAAAAATGAATTTTGATATTCTTCTTTTTGATGGGTATTGTATATATAAACTAAGGGTTGAGAATAATTTTCTTTAGTAGAATTATTCTCAATACTTACTACTTCTTTACTAGCTGGATTATATTCTAAATTAATGGCATATTTTAATAAGAATTCAACATCATTTATTCTTTTGCCTTCAAAATCACCAAGTAAATATGAGATAAAATGATTTTTAGTTAAAAAGTTTGAAAATTTTGTAAAACAAAAAAATAATACTATAAAAATAATTATTATTTTTAATAATTTATGATTATTTCTCCTTCTTGCTTTAAACCTTTTCATTTTCTTCACCAATACTATTATATAAAAAATATATTTTAAACTTTGTCATGTTATGTCTATGTTTTAAGAAATTATAAGCATTATTATTTAAAAGTGCTTGCTAAAGTAATTCTTTTTTGTTAAAATGAGTATGTATTTTTAAGGAGGGAATTTATGCCAAATATAA
>CAZJEY010000112.1:0-2498 GCA_964545135.1 uncultured Mycoplasma sp.
CCAAAACCAAGCATCTTATAATATTTTTTTAAAGTATCAGTTCCTAAATTTAAAGCTAAATTAGTAGCAGCAACATTTGATGAATAAATAAAACCAGTATCATATGATATTTCACCCCAGCCATAACCTTTGTTAAAGTCACTAATAATAGCATCCGCCACTTCAATTTTACCTGATTTAAAAGTATCAGAACCATTATATTTTCCTTCCTCAATACTAGAAGCAAAAGAAAATATTTTCATTGTACTACCAGGTTCATATTCATAGCTGACTAAAGGATTCATATAACTAGTTAAAGTATTTAAGTCATTCGGATTAAAATTGGGATAAGTAGAATTAGCTAAAATAGCACCTGTTTTAGCATCCATTACTGAAAATACTAACCAATCCATTTCATAATCTTTAGTTAAATTAGTAACTAAGTTTTCTGCTATTAATTGAATATTACTATCTATTGTTAAATAAATATCACTACCATCTTTTGCTTCTTCAATAAGTTCATTAGTGTTAGGAAGTTGATACCCATAAGCATCTGTTTGATAAGTTCTTTTTCCATCTTTTCCACTTAATTCTTTATCATAGTAAGATTCAATTCCTAATTCACCAGTAATACTTCCCTCTTTATTAGAAGCATATCCAACAATATAAGAAGCAAATGAAGACATTTTATAGTTTCTTTGTTTACCTTCAATAAAATCTATCCCTGGTAGTTCCAATTTTTCTATTTTATTTTTTAATGATTCAGTAATATTTTTTCCTTTACTACCAAATTCTACTTGATAAGAATTTTTATTTAATTGTTTTAAAATATAGTCGTAGTCTGCACCCAGAAGTTCTGATAATTTTTCTGCAGTCATTTCTTTATCTACTACATGTTGAGGATCTTTAGGATCAGTTGTTCTTTTTGGTTCTAAGTACGCTATTACTTTATAACTATTAACTGTTGTTGCTAAAACGTCACCATTTTTATCTAAAATATCACCCCGAGAAGCATATAAAACTTCTTCTTTCGTATTTCTGTTTTCAGCAAATTCTTTTAATGATATTCCATCTACTTTCGGGCTTAAACTAATATAAGCTATTTGAATAATTATTCTCAAAAAAAGAAGAGCCATTATAATTAAAATGACTAAATGAACTTTTATCGTTTTACCCTTCTTCATATGAATCACCTAATTTTCTGCTTCTACGACTGTAGCAATGTTATCACTATTATACGATAATCCATAAAGATCTGCAACTTTTTGAATATTGTCAATACTTACCAGTTCGTCTATTTGCATTGCAAGAGATTCATTGGTTGCTGTTTGTTTTTTTATTTTACTTTCCATTTTTTCAACTCTAATGTTGGTTTCAGATAAAAGTGCTTGAGTAAAAACATTAGCAATTGGAATAAGAACAACTAAAAGAGCCAAAATACCATACATTAGTTTTTCGCCTTTAAGTAATTTTAATTTTTTAGTTTTCTTATTTTTTGCCATGTTTAGTTCCTTTCTGCTATCCTTAATTTAGCACTATGACTGCGCGTATTTTCACTTAGTTCTTCTTTACTTGCAGTTATTGGCTTTTTATTTATAATTTTTAATTTTGGTTGATACTCATCTGGTATACAAGGTAATCCTTTTACGATTTCATCAACCTCACTATATTTTTTAAAAACATTTTTTACTATTTTATCTTCTAAAGAATGAAAAGTTATTACCGATAATCTCCCATTTTTATTTAATAATTCAATAGCATCTGGTAAGACTTTTTCTAACACATTTAATTCATCATTTACTTCTATTCTTATTGCTTGAAATATTTTTCTTTCTGGATGATGTTTATAAAAGTAATTAGCACCAGTTGCACTTTTGATTACTTCTACTAACTCTAAAGTAGTATTTATTGGCTTTTCTTTTCTTTTCTCAATAATCTTGTTTGCTATAACCATACTCATTTTTTCTTCACCATAGTTATAAAAGCACTTTACAAGTTCATCTTTAGAATAATTATTAACAACTTCATATGCGGTTAACTCATCACTTTGATTCATTCTCATATCTAAGGGGGCATCACTCATAAAGGAAAATCCCCTTTTTCCATCATCAATTTGCGGTGATGAAAAACCTAAATCAAAAATTATACCATCAACTTTAGAGATACTAATTTTTTCTAGTTCACTTTTCATATTAACAAAGTTACTTTTAATTATCTTATAATTATTACTAACTTTTTTTAATAATTCATCTGAATAATCTATTGCTTCTTGATCTTGATCAAACGCTATTAAAAGTCCTGTATCTAATCTTTCTAAGATTTCTTTACTCATACCGCCATAACCTAAAGTTGCATCAATATAAGTACCATTACTTTTAATATTAAGTGAATCAATTATTTCATTTTTTAAAACACTATAATGTTTCATAATTACCTTCAAATAAGTGTTCAGCAATATCTTCAAGTTCACTAGATTTTTCATTCATAAAGTTGTCAAATAACTCTTTATCCCATAATTC
>CAZJEY010000113.1:0-2433 GCA_964545135.1 uncultured Mycoplasma sp.
TAACAAAATTATCTAGTGAAGAAGAAAAAATGAGAGATTTGTATTTAAGAGGTTTAGCAAATGGAAAAATTGAGGGACCGTTAGTTGGTTATCCTACTATTGATAAACCTTGGTTAAAATATTTTAGTAGTGATAAAATAATTGAGGATGTACCAGAAATGTCTATTTTTCAATTGGCATATCTATCAAATATAACTAATTTGGATAATGTAGCACTTGATATGAGAAGCAGTATGAATGATTTTAATAAAGGTATTAAAATAACTTATAAAACATTTTTCGAAAAAGTGTATGAACTTGCAAAATCAATGAAAACTATGAATGTAAAAGTAGATGAAATTATTCCATTTATATTACCTAATGTAGCTGAAGCAAGATATTTAATATATGCTAGTAGTTTAATAGGTAGTACGACATATCCTATTTCACCACTTTTGCCTCAAGAACAATTGGAAATGATTTTAAAAAATGAAAATGTTAAAACAATATTCCTTTTTGAAGCTTTTTTTCCAAAATATGAAGAAGCCTTAAAAAATAGTAATTTAGAAAATATTGTTTTATTAAATGGATTAGAATCAATGCCAAAAATTATAAAAATGATTAAAAGTAAAGAAAATAAAAGTATTCATGGTATAAATAAAGCGATATTTAATTGGGATGAATATTGCAATATAGGTAAAAACTATAAAGAAAATATTACTCCATATTATAAAAAAGATCATATTGCTGCGATTATTGGAACTAGCGGTACAACTGGTTTACCAAAAGGAGTATGCTTAACTGATAAAAACATTAATGCCGTAGCAATAGCATATAAAAATGGTGAATATTTTACAGGAGACTTTTTAGATGCTTTACTTCCATCTATTGGGTATGGAATATCTATGATTCATTATCAAATGGTTGATAATAGATATGTTTATTTAATACCTGAATTACTTAGTGATAAGTTCCCTAGAGCAGTAGTAAAACTTAAACCAGATAATTTTCCAGGCGGACCAATTCATTATATTAATTTAGTAAATAGTAGTGAATTTAAAAATAATGCTCTTCCATATATGGCAAATTTTATTTCTGGTGGGGCAACGCTTTCTAGTGATGTAGAACAAAGACTAAATGGTGTTACTAGAGGATATGCTGAAAATGGCATTATAAATAATGATATTATTGTAAGACAAGGATATGGTTTATCAGAAAATACTGCAATGGGTTCTTATAATAAAAGAGGTTCTTATGCTTTTGGTAGTATAGGTATTCCGATAATATATGAAACAGTAGGAATTTTTAAACCTGATACTGATATTGAATTACCTTATGGAGAATCAGGGGAAATTTGTATTACCGGCGATGCGGTAATGAAAGAATATTTAAAGAATAAAGAAGAAACAGATAAGGTAATAAAGATTCATTCTGATGGCAAAAGATGGATTCATACAAAAGATATAGGTTATATGGATAATAATGGTCATTTATTTCATGTTGATAGAATAAAAAATATATTTATGCGTTATGGTTTTAATGTTCATCCAACAAAAATATCAGAATTTATAAACTCTATACCTTTTGTTAAAGATAGTGTAGTAATTGGATTTGAACATAAGAAGGAACAAACTGTACCAATAGCGTTTATAGAATTAAATATAGATATGGATCAAGCTAATATTGAAGAATTAAAAGAAGAACTATATAAAATATGTATGAATGGTTTAGAAGAACCTTCAGTTCCTTTTGATTTCATTTTTGTTGATCAACTTCCTATTAATGTTGGGGGAAAAATTAATAGCATTTTACTAAAAGAAAAATCTCAAATAGATTTAATGAATAACGATGAAGTATTGTGTCGTAAATTATATTTTAAATAAAGTTAATATATTGGCTATTAACTTTTTTTAATTTACAAAATTCAAAAAAAATGCTATTCTTTAATTGGAGTGTAGAATATGATTAGTATATCTTTTTCAATTTGCTGTTTTGTTTTTTTAATTATAATTGCTTGTACTTATTTTTCAAAGGAAAAAATTAATAATATGGATAATAAAGTTTTTAGTATTTTAATATTAATTAATTTACTGGGAATCATTATAGATGTTGGTGGTTATTTTTCTTTTAGATTTTTAGGTCCAGAGAATATTATTAACATTACTATTTCAAAGATATATCTGATATATTTTGTATCTTATGCTTTTTGTTTATTTGTTTATATTTATGTTTTAAATTTTAATACTAACAAGTTATTAAATTATATATATATTGCTTTTGCAATTGTCTGTTTTTTATTACTTTGTTTACCAATTGATATTTATTTTGATGGAATAATTGGTTATACTCAAGGTTTAGCCGTTAGTTTTGGCTATACAATTGGTTTTATTATTATAATTTTAATGTTTGCTCTTACACTTAAAGCTAGAAAAAAGATAGAAAAAAAATATATAC
>CAZJEY010000114.1:0-2395 GCA_964545135.1 uncultured Mycoplasma sp.
TATCAAGTTTCATTTCTTTTAAAGTTGGATACATTATTCCATAGCCAGTACCTTTGGCTTGTTTTAAAGCATTTTTAAGTAATTCCATTTCATCTTTACCATCATTTAATGACGCAAATATTTTAAGCATTCCCGCTTTATTTAAAACACTTGATCCCATATATTCTTGTAAAGTCAAACGATATAAGTCATTTAAACTATCTAAATTGATTGTTATTGTTCCAGTTGATGTATCTAAATTACTGATATATGATTTACTTATAAATTCACTATTTTCAAAATATGCAGTAATTTCTTCGACGTCTTTTACTTTATTAATATTAATTACACTTTCTTTAATTTTTTCTAAATATTCTATTTTGATTTTATGATTATTAGGAAGAACATGAACCCATTCTGGAACGTTAAACATAATATCCATTACTGGAAATTCATATAACGCTTCTTTTAATATATTCATTATTTCATTTTCATTCATAGTCTCAACATTAATTGGTAATACTGGCACATCATAATTATCACTTAAATTTCTTGATAATTCTATAGTAGTGGTATTAGTTGGATGAACAGTATTAAGTACAACAATAAATGGTTTCCCAATTGCTTTTAATTCATTAATAACTTTTTCTTCGGCTTCAATATAACTCTCTCTTGGAATTTCGCCAAAAGATGCATCACTTGTAATTACGATACCAATTGTTGAATGATCCTTAATTACTTTTTCAGTACCTATTTCAGCTGCTTCAACAAATGGTATTGCATCAGGAAACCATGGCGTTTTAACCATTCTAGGATTACCATCTTCATCTTCAAAACCATTAGCTCCCGGTATAACATATCCCACACAATCTACTAACTTAATATTAGTTTCAAAATTTTCAACTTTAATAGTTGCACCATTAGAAGGAACAAATTTTGGTTCTGTAGTCATAATAGTTTTACCTTCAGCACTTTGCGGAATCTCATCCAAACATTTCTTTTTATCAAATTCTTCAGCAATATTTGGTACAACTAAATTTTCAATAAATCTTTTAATAAAAGTCGATTTACCAGTTCGAACAGCACCAACTACTCCTAAATATATTTCACCATTTCCCCTTTTAGCAATTGATGAGATTATATTTTCTTTTTCCATAACATCACACCCTTTTTCTATTTAATGTTATGAAAAGTATTATTCATATATTCCATTTTTTTAATAATTAAAAAACCAATAGTTATTAACTATCAGTTTTAGTTTTTATTTTACCATTTATATGTTTCACAATTGTTTACATTTTATGATTTACAAATGATGTAAAGTGTGAATTTTTTGTTGAAAACTTGGCGGGCGTCATCGTCGGACTCACCCCGACCACGCCGCCTTTTTTATTCTTTCGCTACTCCAATATATATGGATTACTATATTCTCCATTACCGCCATTGATTCTCGCATCAGATGTCAGATGGAAGACGGGACGGGCCCCATAAGCGCCGCCCACGTGGTCGCCGAGGACAGAGCCATCCGAAAGCACATCCCACGCAAGGAAAGTGCCGACACCAACACCATAACGCGAAAGCGTCCATTCTGATGAACTTGCTGTTGTATCATTATTGCTTTGGTGCATCCATCCTGTTTTTAATGTTGTTCTATTTGTAAATGTGCTTCCTGTTATTGATAAGGCACTGTTTCCTAATGACAATGTATAATCACTTACATACATTAAGCCTATCTTCGCTACTGGTGTACTCCATGCTCCTATTGTACTTGTCTTACTACTTCGATTCATTTCATGTAAATATATTTGACTTGGTGTTAAACTATTATTATAATCTGGCCCACTATCGCTATATGTTTTTGTGTTTACCGCACTCCATGTCCAATTCTCGATTTTATTTAACCAGGTACTATTTTGCATATAATCATATGTACTATTTGTTAAGAAATAACTTCCATTTAAACCTGCATACATATCACTATTCTCCCATGCTACATCTATTAAATAATCTGAATGCCATGCATATTTTGAGCCTAATTGTTTTAAACTTATTAGTTTTAAATGTTGTTCTCCATCACTACCTTCAAATACTCCGATTATTCGATACATGTATTTTGATTCATTATTCTTACATTCTGTTTTATCTGTTGTTCCAAAGCATATGAAGTTACTTGGCGTTGTTGCACTATCATACGCTCCACTTCCTACATATCTATAACCATCACCTTCTAAGCCACTTTGCCATAAACCATCTACTCTGGTATTATTATCTACCAAGAATTGAGCAAAGTCTTTGCCTTTGGCTTCTTTCTCTATATCCAAAGGCAAGTCACATTTGAAACTATTATCTACTAATGCTAAGGTAAATGTAAATTCATTTCCTACTAGGCTATCTTGAGCTACATTTGTATTTTCTA
>CAZJEY010000115.1:0-2389 GCA_964545135.1 uncultured Mycoplasma sp.
TTCTACTCTTTTTTCTTCACTTTTATCTTCAATTATTTTATCTTTACTAGAAATTATTTCTATACTTTTAGCACTAAAGACAATTTGCTTTAAATAATTATCCATTTCAGCACTACCAAATATTCTTAACCATTTACCTTCTTTAAGATTCTTATTTATTTTATTAAATTCATCTTCATTAAATCTAACGATTTTAACCAGCATACTATCAGTATAGTCGCTTACTTTTAAATTAATTATATAAGCAGTTGCCTTTTGACCTTTTCTTTCTAATGCTTCAATGCCAAAAATGTAAGCCTCTAAAATAATATTTTTCATTTCACCAATGATATTTCGTATTTCAATAGCATTTCCATCTTGATGTACTCCCAAAATAATATTGCTATTTTCTTCTTTTGTTTTTAAAGCATTCTTACTTTTAGCCATTTCTTGTTTTATTTCTTCTTTTTTATCATTATTAATATTAATATTTAAAGTTATTGGTTCTAAATAATAAGTTTGTAAAAATTTATTAATATCTTCTAAATGATCCAACAAATTAGTTTTTTCATTTAAACTAGTAACATCAAAATAAGCTACATTTTCCTTTAAATTAGTTAAAGCACCTATTAATCCCATTAAAGATGGATGTTCAAAAACTAATTTTTCAATATATATATTTAAATAATTTCTAATATCTTCATCAGTTACTACTTGATAATTAATAGTAATTTTACATGACAAATTACCATTAATTCCTTTTTTACAAGCATCAAACAAGTCATTAACTACTTCATAGTTTAAAACCTTAGGACTACTAATATGAACATTATAACTATTATCTTTTTTTATATACATAACCTTTTCAATGGTTGAATCATCAAAATCACTATTATATGCAAAATTAATACTTGTAAAAAATCTTTTTAATTCTTCCATACTTATACCTCTTCTATTTTATTTACGATAAAATTTATTTTAGCAAATCTTTTCGTTACTTCTCCTGATATGACATATAATTTATTTAGCACTAAATTAGCATTATTTTTTAATGCTTCTGGGAATATAGTAAACTCCATGCCACCCGTTTCATCACTTACTAAAATAAAAGCCATTTCGTCTTTATTTTTAGTCTTAATTTTTTTCATCTTTTCTATTATAACCGCTACTTTAACTTTTTTAAATAAATATTTATCTAAATTTTCTATTTTTACATATTTATCTTTTGCAAAACGACTAGCAGGATGATTACTAATATACATACCAAATATCTTTTTCTCATCCTCTCGTAATGTTTCAACCGGCATCTCTTCATAATAATTTATACTAGGCTTTGCTAAATCATTTATTTCTCTAGCTAAAGAGCCATAATTAATTAAATTATCTAAATTATTTAATAACGTTTCTATATTTATTTTAAATTCTTTAAACATGTCAGCCCTTATCAATAATTCATAAGTATTTCTATTTATAAAGTTACATGTTCTTTTAAAAACATCATAAACATTTTCATACTTACCATTTTGTCTTTCCTCAATAATTTTATTAATAATTTCGTTATTTAAGCCTTTTATAGTCTTATAAGGTAAATATAAAAATTTACCATTAATATAATAATTTACAAATGAGTAATTCCAAGAAGGTTTTACTAACTTAATACCATCTTTTTTAATTTCAATTAAATAATTATTTAATTTTTCATCATTACCTTTTATTTCATCTAAGAAAGAAAATATAAATAAATATTTATAATGGACTTTTAAATAGGCCATTTGATAAGAAATAAGTGCATAAGAAACAGAATGAGCTTTATTAAAACCATAGCTTGCAAAACGCAATATATTCTCATATATATTTCTCGCTAATTCTTCTTGATAACCATTATTAATACTTCTTTTAATAAACTCCTCTTTATAATTATCTAGTAATTCTTTCTTTTTCTTACTCATTGCTCTTCTAATATTATCAGCTTCTTGATTAGAAAATGCAGCCATTTTGTTTAGAATCATTATTACTTGTTCTTGATAAATAATTATTCCATAAGTATCTTTTAAAATATCTTTTAAACTATCATCATAATAATCAACTTTTTCAAAGCCATCTTTTCTTCTTATATAAGTTTCTAATTCCCTACTTGGCCCTGGCCTAACTAAAGAAATAGCCGCAATTAAATCGTTAAAACATTTAGGCTTTAATTTTGGAAGAACTTTTTTAAATATTGGCGTTTCAAATTGAAATATACCATCAGTATAAGCACTACTAAGTAATTCATATACTTCTTTATCTTCTAAATCAATGTTTTTTAAATCAAAATTAGGAATATTACTAATTATTTTAGCAATTGTACTTAAATTTTTTAATGCTAAGAAATCCATTTTTAATAATCCCATGTCTTCTAAATATTCCATAC
>CAZJEY010000116.1:0-2358 GCA_964545135.1 uncultured Mycoplasma sp.
CCTGCGGGTGTTAAAACCCGTGCCGGTTCAAGTCCGGCCTTGGGCACCAATAAGAATATTAAGTGAGCATATATATTGCTCACTTTTTATATTTTTGTTATAATATACCCTCGAAAGAAGGAATAATAATGCAATTAATAATGAATGAGGATCATTTGCTACTTTCAGATATTGAAGAATATGCTAGTAAAGCTCGTGCTATCTTAATAGATGATGATGATAAAATAATTGTAGCCAACTATAATGGTGCTCTTTTACTTCCTGGTGGATCTTTAGATAAAAATGAAACCCCAATTGCGGCTTTAATAAGAGAATTAAAAGAAGAAACAGGTTGCAATTATACTGAAAATGACCTTGAATATTTTTTATGCCTTAGCCAATTTCAAAAACAATTTCCGAAGACTAATGGAACTATAAAAAATCGTTTAATTGATAATTATTATTATATTGGTAAAAGTAAAGGCCTATCCTTAAACAATCAAAAATTAACAAAAAGTGAACAAAAAGATAATTTTAAAATTTCGCTATATACTATTGAGGAAATATTTGCATTATTAAATGAAAACAATATTAATCCTCGAAGCAAGTTTTTTAACGCTGAACTAAATGAGATATTACAATTATATAAAAATACTTATGATAATGCACATATAAAAAAATAAATATCTATTCGTGATATTCATTTAACTTTTCCTTTATCCAAATTGGTAAATTATCTTTTAAAGGCAAAAATCCTCTTCGCGATTCTTTAATATTTTTATTTTTATCTAAAGTTTTATAATTAATGTTTTTAATTGATAATTTTAATTGTAAGTTTTCTTCATCTACTTCAAGAATTTGGCAATAAATAGTATCCCCTATCTTTACATAGTCATTAATATCTTTAACAAATCCTTGAGATATTTCTGAAATATGAATTAAGCCATCGTACCAAGGATCAATATTAATAAATATTCCATATTTTTCTATACCGGTTACTTGGCCTTTAATAATACTTCCAACTTTATAATCTGACATAAAACCACCAATACAATTATAACACAATTTTTTCTTTACTAAAACTTTAAAAATATATATAATAGAGTTGTGATTTTTATGGAAGAAAAAATAAAAGAATTAATAGAAAGTATTAGGCCATACTTAAACATGGATGGTGGCGATATTGAATTTATTAAATATGAGGATAATTATGTTTACATTAAATTATTAGGGGCTTGTACTAATTGTTTATTGCAAGACAACACCATAAATGACGGTTTAGTTGAAATGTTTAAAAATGAAATACCTGAAATAAAAGGAGTTATAAACGTTCCATTATAATTCCTTTTTTATTAACCAATTTATTTTATCTAAATTAGTATATTTACTAATTTCTTTGTAAGCATTTTTTAAAAATAACTCATAATCATTTACCTTATCAATTACTTTTAAAAGATCATTTTCATCCTTATTATTATTCATAACTTCCTCAAATAAATCAAAATAATACGATGGATAAAGTAATCGACCATATAACATATGATAACCATAAGTATTAAGCTTTGATATTTTTAAATAAGCGCATAACTCTTGGAAAGCATCATCACCATAAAAAAACATATATTTCAAATATTCTGCAACATCTCTTTCTTCTAAGTCAAAAATAAATGATAATGGGTTATAATAATTTAAAATTGTATTGGGATAAAAAATTCTTCTATGGGATAAACAAATTTTATGATAATCATTAGCATAGATTTCGTTAGCGCGATTAACATAGCTTATTGCATTTTCAGCTAAGCCAACATAATACCCAAAAGAATCTAAAATAATTAACTTATTTTTACCAAGTTCACTAATTTGATTTTCTAAATAATCTATTTTCTTGCTCCAAAGTTCTCCCCAATTATTTCGATAAAGTTTAGATGTTTTATTATTTAAAACTAGTTTATTATTCATATTTGCTATTGTAAAAATATCTACTAATTCATCTTTCTGACCATTAATTTTTAGCAAAACATAAGTAAGTTCACCAATTTTACTTAAGGGATAACCAAATTTGTTTATTATAATATCATGAACATTAATACCTTTATTTTTTAATTCTAAATTAACATTTACTATGTCATTTAATTCTTCAACTGTACGATTAAAATATACAAAGTAATATAAATTACCATTATGAAAAAAAGAATAATAATTATCATTATTATTAATTGTATCTACATCTAAATTGTAATAATAATAAACATATTCTTTCATACTAAAAGATATGAAAAAAACTAGAATTTAATTCATCTAGTTTTGATTGTTTTTATTTAGTTCTTTTTCAAATTTTTGTACTAAAGCATCAAACATATTACTACAAGCTTCCATAAA
>CAZJEY010000117.1:0-2303 GCA_964545135.1 uncultured Mycoplasma sp.
AAGATTTAAAAAAAGATACTTATCATTATTTTGATTGTCATAATACTTTTATTAGTGAAAAACAAAAATTAAGGGATTTGTTTGACAATAAGAGTAATATTTGATAAAATCTTATATGTTTAAGTCATTTCACAAAAAACCGCACTAAACAGGTTATAAACTAGAAATAGTACCTTAAAGGCGCGACTTAAAAAAGTAAAGGAGGTTATGAAATGAAAGCTATATTTGTAACAGGTGGAAAACAATATTACGTTGCTGAAGGTGATGTATTATATGTTGAAAAACTTAATGCTAATGTAGGAGACACTATTACATTTGATGAAGTATTATTTGTTGATGGCGTTACTGGTAATCCTACTGTAAAAGGTGCAAGTGTTACTTGTACTGTTGAAAAACAAGGTAAACAAAAGAAAATTGTAGTATTTAAGTATAGACCTAAAAAGAAATTTAGAAAAAAACAAGGTCATCGTCAACCATATACTAAATTAGTAGTTAAGAAAATTAATAAGTAATTATGATAAAAGTAGTTAAAGAAAATAATTATATTAAATTATCAGGTCATGCTAAAAGTGACTTATATGGTAACGATATAGTGTGTGCTAGTGTATCTAGTATAGTATATACTACAGTAAATGGAATACTTAATATTGATAAAGAAGCAATTAAATTTATTGATGAGAAAGATTTTGAAATAATTATTAATAAAGATGATTTTATTACTAAAACTTTAATTGATAATATGTTAAATCTTTTAGAAGAAATTGCAATTAAGTATCCTAAAAATATAAAAATAATTAGTAAAGGAGAATAGTTATGAATTTGTATATAAATTTAGATTTACAAAGATTTGCCCATAAAAAAGGACAATCATCAACTGATAATGGTCGTGATTCAGCTGGTCGTCGTCTTGGTGCTAAATTAGCTGATGGTCAAAAATGTACTGCAGGATCTATCATATATCGTCAAAGAGGAACTAAAATTTATCCAGGAACAAATTGTGGAATGGGTAAAGATCATACTTTATTTGCTCTAATTGATGGTTATGTTAAATATGAAAGATTAGGTAGAAATAAAAAGAAAGTAAGCGTTTACGAAACAAAGTAAATGCTTTTTTTATTATTTTATGATATTATCTTAATAGAGGTGTATTATGATAAAATATATTTTTATTATTCTTATTTGTATTTTTATAATATATTTATTGTTTATTACTTTAAAGTATGAAAATAGCAAAAAAATGTTTATGTATAATTTATGTAAATGTATTTTAAGACCATTATTTAAATTATGGTATCCATACAAAGTTATAAATAAGGAAGTTACTAATATTGATGGCCCTGTTATTTTTTGTGGTAATCACATTCATTTAATGGATCAATGCTTACCTATTTTAGTTACAAAAAGACCAATTCATTATATGGCAAAGATTGAATATTTTCAAAATCCAAAAACAAAATGGTTTTTTAAAATGGTTGGTTGTATTCCCGTAAATAGGAGTATTCATGATGCTAATGCGAAAGATTTAGCAATTGAGGTATTAGAAAACAATTATGCTCTAGGTTTATTTCCAGAAGGTACACGAAATAAAACTAAAGAATTACTACAACCATTTAAATTTGGAGCAGTAAGTATGGCTAAGAAAACTAACGCTACAATTATTCCATTTGCTATAACGGGTGATTATAAATGGCGTACTAAAAATTTAACTTTAGAATTTGGAAAACCTTTTAAAGTTGGCGATATGACTTTAGAAGAAGCAAATGATAAATTATACAACGAAATTTTATCTATAATAAAGAAAAACAAGAATTGACTAGTAAGTGAAAAAATGCTAATATTATGTTAGAAAAGATAAATGGTGGTAATGATGCAAAAAATGCAAAATTTATTTAATAATAGAAAAGTATTTTATAGTGTGATAATAGTATTAACTCTTTTATTTGGAGTCTTTTCTTTTTTAACAATTAAAAGCTATTCTAATAAAGAAGAACCAAAAACAAAAGAAAAAGTATTAGAAAGAGAAACATTTACAACCTATATTTCAGATGGTAATGGTCATTATAAAAAATATACAAGTGCCGATGGAACGCTTTATCCAAGTGGTTATGCATATAATCAAGGGATAAGTTATTGTGAAGATTTAGATGGAAATAGATTAGATATAGTACCAACTTATGCCAATAATAAATTTACACTTGAATCAGATAAAACAGCATTTTGTTATTTATATTTTGATGAGCAAACTTTTGCAGAAGAACTAATAGCAAGTGGAGAGTTATGGAGTAGTGGCTTAGAAGGTGATG
>CAZJEY010000118.1:0-2302 GCA_964545135.1 uncultured Mycoplasma sp.
TCAAAATTAGCTGATTCTAATACTATACTAGTAGTATCACTTACAATTTCTGAATCAAGTCCACCAATTATTCCTGCTACCCCAATATATTCATCATTATTTTTTATCATTAAAGTATCTTTTGTAAGCTTTCTTGTCACACCATCCAATGTCGTAAAAGTATCATTTTCTTTAGCAAGTTCTACTTTTATTTTATCTACTTTTCTAGAATCAAAAGCATGCATTGGTTGACCTAATTCTACCATTAATATATTAGTTAAATCGACTATTAAAGAAATTGTCTTAATATCTATATAATGTAAAAATATTTGTAAATCCAGTGGAGTATTATTATTTAAAATGTTATCCAATTTTATACTACAATATCTTTTACATAAATCAGGATTAACAATCTCAATATTTAAGTCATTTAAATTATTTTCAACTTCTACGACGTCTAGCGGCAATAACTTATGATTCGTTATAGCAGCTATTTCTCTAGCTATTCCGTAATGACCCCATAAATCAGGACGATTAGTTAATGATTTATTATCAATTTCAACAATAATATCATCTATTGGTAAGTATTCCTTTAAATCAACACCTAATGGTGCATCATCAGGAAGTTCTATTATACCTTCAGAATAATCATTTATTCCTAATTCTGTACCGCTACAAAGCATTCCTTCAGAAGTAAAACCAGCGATACATTTAGCAGCTATAGTAATATTTGATACCATGCCACCAATTTTAACAAGAGGAGCTTTTAAGCCAGTTCTAACATTTGGCGCCCCACATAATATATTATAATCATTCTCTCCATCAGTAACTTTTAATAAATGATATTTTGGTTTAGTTGGATGATCTTTACATTCAGTAATTTGGGCAACAACCACATCTTTCATATCATTACCTTTAATAGTAACATTTTCGACTTCTGCTGTTCTTATTGTAAATAAATCCCAAATCTTAAGCCAATCAATACTATCGGAATCCTTTATATAATTTTTTAATCTATTACATGATATTTTCATTATAAACCTCCTCTAAAAATTATTAAATTCATTTAAGAATCTTAAATCACCACTATTAAGTATTCTTATATCATCAATTTTATATTTCATCATAGCTAATCGAGTCAAACCTAACCCAAAAGCAAATCCAGTGTACTTACTATGGTCTACTTTACCTTCTTCAAATACTTTAGGATGAGTCATTCCACAAGGGCAAAGTTCTAGCCAGCCAGTATTTTTACAAGTTGGACATCCCTTTCCACCACAAATCAAACAACTACAATCTAATTCAAATCCTGGCTCAACGAAAGGAAAGAATCCAGGTCTTAATCTAACATCCACTTTAGTTTGAAAAACTTCTTCTAACATACCTTTCATAACATATATAACATTGTTAATAGAAATATTTTCATCAACTACCATTCCTTCAATTTGAAAGAAAGTAGTTTCATGGCATGCATCAGTATCTTCGTTACGAAAACATCTTCCCGGAGTACAAATTTTTAAAGGTGCACCATATTTTTGCATAGATCTAGTTTCGCTTGGAGAAGTATGGGTACGTAACAAGTCATTATTACTTAACCAATAAGTGTCTTGCATATCACGAGCAGGGTGAGTTGGGGGAATATTTAAACTATCAAAATTAAAATATTCCGTTTCCATTTCTGGACTTGTAACAATAGTAAATCCTAATCTCTTTAAAATATCAGTTACCTCTTTAGCTACAATTGTAATTGGATGCAACGAACCCAAAGATTCGTATGATGGTAAGGTAGTATCAAATGAAATATCAAAAGCATTGTTTATTTCATCTATTTTTTTATCAAAAATTGCTTCAAGTTCTTTCTTAGTTTCATTTAATAGCTGACCATATTTTTTCTTTTCTTCATTAGTCATTTGTTTTAAATTACTCATCAAACCGACAAATTCACTACTTTTACCTAAATATTTAGCTTTAATATTTAGTAAATCAGCTTCTTTAGAACATTTTACTAATTCTTTATCTAAAGAGGCTTTTATTTCACGTATTTTTTCTTCCATTATAATCTTCCTTTCCTATAAAAAAACTCATAAATCTAAGGACGAGTAAAACCCGCGGTACCACCTTAGTTTATGAGTATTCATACACTTTAATTCTTAATGCGAATCATTCATTTAATACTCCCTATTTGAAATTTCAAATAATCATTTTCTATAAACACTTGCACCATATGTATTTATTCTCTAAATTAGATTAATTATTCTACTTTGAATAGTTCATTGTATTATTAATAATTTTCTTTTTTTATTTCAAAATATGATTGAGGATG
>CAZJEY010000119.1:0-2253 GCA_964545135.1 uncultured Mycoplasma sp.
CTTCCATCTCTACCTCTTCTTTCTACAATATAGACCTCTCTATGTTTTAATTTTACTACTTGGTTTATATTATTGTCAATTATATTTTATACTATTTGACATAAAAAAACATTTCTATTAAGAAATGAAAATGATAATTATACATCTATTAAAATGACATCGCTACCTATTTTTTTTATACTACTAAATGGAAATCGCATTTCGCCATATTCACTCATTTTACGCCAAAACTTTTTATCTTGAGCGACTATTTCTAAAATATTACCATTATCATCTATTTTAGCATCTATTATTTTACCAAGATTGCTACCATCTTTCATACTAACTATGTCTTTAGTTTGTAAATCACTTAAGTACATAAAACCACCTAGTAAACTATATGATTATTTAATCATTCTTCTGACATTATTTATGGCACTTTTTTCAATTCTTGATACTTGAGCTTGAGAAATGCCTAATTCACTAGCTATTTCTGTTTGGGTTTTCCCAACTATAAATCGATCAATTAAAACATCTTTTTCTTTTTCCTTAATTTTAAGTAATGCCCTTCTCATACTAATAAGCATATCTTTATCAGTATTATAATCTTTATTATCTTTAATTTGATCAGATAAATAAATGGTATCACCACCATCATTATAAATTGGTTCATAAATACTCATTGGATCTTTAAGAGCGTCTATTGCATATGATATTTCGTATTCTTCAATATTAAAATATTTTGCTATTTGTTCATTGCTTGGTAAAATACCATTAATTGCTAAAAATTCATCTTGATATTTAATTATTTTATAAGCAAGATCTTTAATACTTCTACTTACCCTAATTGATGTATTATCTCTAATATATCTTTTAACTTCACCAATAATTAAGGGAACAGCATAGGTAGATAATTTTAAATTTAATGATACATCAAAGTTATCTATAGCTTTAATTAGACCAATAACGCCAACTTGAAATAAATCATCCATATTAAATTTATTATTCTTATTAAATTTTTTTAAAATAGATAACACTAATTTTAAATTTCCTTTAATTAATTCATCCTTAGCTAGTTCATCACCATTATTATATCTAATAAACAACTCTTTTGTTTCTTCACTAGTTAATACTTTTAAATTACTTGTATTGATTCCCGTTAATTCTACTTTATATTTACTCATATAAAAATCCTTTCATCACTATTGTGAGAAAGGATTTACTTTTTTATACATTTTATCTAGTGCTTTTATATTTCTCCGCATTATTAAGAATATAGTCTTTAGCAAATGTTATTTGATAATAAGAATATATTTCTTTGTTAGCATTAGGAGCATTTACTTCATCAGAACTTAATTTTATATCATAGTTTCTTAGTAATTCTTGCAAATAATTAAAATCATATTCAAAATATAAAGGTACTCCTATAATCTTTTTAGCAACAGCACCACAATCATTATACAAACCTGATTCAATTTCTTTAATTAAGTCATTAACTATTTCATAACACAATTCCTCACTATTTTTATATAAATCTTTTGGCATGTCTTTCCTCCTTTGTTTAATATATTATATCATTTATTATTTAATATGTAAAATCACACTTTTAAATCAGTTTGTAACTTCTTAATAACCTTTTTTTCAATTCTAGAAATATAACTTTGGGAAATTCCCAATAAATCTGCTACTTCTTTTTGGGTATATTCTTCACTATTATTAAGTCCATACCTTAGAACCATTATTTCTTTATCTCTTTTGTCCATATTAGATATATGTTCTTTTAATAATTCTTTATTCATTTTATTTTCAAATTCATCTGGTACTATATCATTACTTGTTCCTAATATATCTTCAAGTCTTAATTCATTACCTTCGGCATCAAAATTTAGGGTTTCCTCTAAACTTACTTCAACTTTTTTCTTTTTATTTTTTCTTAAAAACATTAGTATTTCGTTAGCTATACATCTTGAAGCATAAGTAGCTAATTTAATATTTTTATCTATTTTATATGTATTTATTCCTTTGATTAAACCTATCGATCCAATCGATACTAAGTCTTCAATATCAAAACCTGTATTTTCGTATTTTTTGGCTAAAAAAACTACTAAACGTAAATTATGTTCAATTAAAATGTTTCTTGCTTCAATATCTCCTTCTTTAGCTAAAATTAAATATTTTAATTCATCTTCTTTTGATAGCGGTGGTGGCAACTTATCAGTTGCCCCAACAAAAAAACAATCTTGATATTTTCTTTTTAAAAATTCTAATATTTTT
>CAZJEY010000120.1:0-2210 GCA_964545135.1 uncultured Mycoplasma sp.
ATAATGCTTTAATATCTTTTTGCTATTACCATTTTGAATATAAATGTCAGCCGTAGCATTTTCCATATTTATATCTTTATTTAAATTTAATGAGCCTAAATAAATATAATCCTGTAAATTGGTATCAACATAAAGTCCTACAGATTCATAATAATCATCACCAATTATTGCAATATCATATAATCTAAACTGATTATATGTTGAACGAAAGAAAATTAATAAAATTGAAAAAATTAAAATTAACAAAAATATAAGAAATAATTTTCGATATTTTTTTTCAATCTTTTTAGTTTTCTTTTCATATTCTTTAACAATAGCGTTTACTGCCTCTTCATCTTTTTCATCAATTTTATAAGATATTAATTCTTTAAAAGAAATATCTAGTATTTCACTAATTTGTTGCAGCATTTTAAAATCTGGCAAACTAGTATTAGTTTCCCATCTAGAAATTGCTTTATCGCTAATGTGTAATAACTCTGCTAATTCTTTTTGGGTTAATTTTTTTTCTTTTCTTTTACTACTTATGAGTTGACCTAAATCTTCATCGTTATTCATTATTCATCTTTCTTTCATTGTAAACACATTTTTGTCTAAAAGGACATTTTGCACATTCTGGATTTTTACTTTTGCAAGTATATCTTCCAAATAATACTAACTGATGATGTATTCTATTCCAGCTAGCTTGGGGAAAAAAATTCATCAATTTATCTTCAATAATCGAGACATCATCATTTTCATTAACAATATTTAATCTTTTAGATACTCTTGCAACATGAGTATCAACTGGCATAGTTGGTACATTATATAATAAGCTTAATACAACGTTAGTAGTTTTTCTACCCACTCCCGGAAGACTTTCTAAATATTCTCTATTATTAGGTACTATCCCATTATAATTTTTAATTAAACTTTTACATAATTCTTTAATGTATATAGCTTTTCTTTTATAAGTGCCTACTGGATAAATAGTATTTTCAATATCTTTTAATGAAGCTTTACTCAAACTAAAAATATCATATTTTGAAAATAGGATTTTTGTTACCTCGTTTACTCTTTTATCAGTTGACTGGGCCGAAAGAAGAGTTGCTATTAACAACTCATAATCTTTAGAATACACTAACTCACAACGAGGGTTGGGAATAATTTTATCTAATTTTTCTCTTACTTCATCACTTGTCATAATCTTCTAACCAATTATATTCAAAAATATTTGTCTCCTCCAATTTTTTTTCATCATATCTATTTTTTAAATGATTAAGTACATCTTCTTTAGTTTTAAACCCCTTTTTATTCCATTCGTGCAAAATACGATCAATATATCTGATATTAACAACACCATTATAAATAGCTTCATCAAGACCTGCTAAAATAAGTTCTTCCTCATACATTTTTTCTAACCACATCTTGATTATTTCTATTTCCATACCAGATAAAGGACGACCAAAAGCCTTCTCAAATTTAGAAAAAATATCTTCTTTCTTATTTTCTGCCAATCGTTTTTTTTCCTCTATTAAAGTATCGTTATATAAATTATTTAAAGATACTTTATCAACTATTTTACCACTTAAATCTTTTTCGGATTCTAAGGAAATTATTTTTTTACTATATAAGTTATTAAATGCTTCTAATAGCGTATTAGGGTCAATATTTAATACTTTACTAATTAAATTTATATCAAATACTTTATCAAATGAATTATCAAAATATATTAACAATAAGAATTCTGGTAAAGTTAATTTATGTTTCATAGCATAATTAATAGTATTTGATAGAACAACTAATTTACAATCATTCATTAGTAAATTCCTCCTTATGTAGTATTAAATATTTTTTTATTTCCCTTTTTGAATTATTTAATTTGTTATCTAAAATTAGTAAAATTAATTTATTTACTACATTACTAATATTTTTTTCTGGTATATTTAAAATACTTACAATTTCTTTAGAAGTGATACTTAATTCACCTTTATTAGTTATTTGCATTTTATTAAATTTATTATTAATTTCATTTTTGGGTATTCCTAGTATATTTCCAGCAATTTGGGAAATGTATAATCCATAGTTATATAATACATTATTATCAATTTTTCCATAGTGCATCACTTCTCTGATTTTTATTATATTCTCTTTTTCTTGCTTTGTAAATGTAAAATTATCAGTAAATTCTAGTTGTGCCCACATGCCATTAATATCGTTAACATATATAATAT
>CAZJEY010000121.1:0-2193 GCA_964545135.1 uncultured Mycoplasma sp.
TACACAAGTTTACTTAAAATTTAAGAGTGCTCTTTGAATATAGTTAAGACAATTTTATTTATATATTCCAAATTATTTTAATAGTTCTTTTTTTTGCATTTTCTTTTTTACCTATGCATATTTTATTTATAAATTCATCAATTACGATTCGATTAAGTGATTCTAAGCTGCGATATTTATCAATTTGTTTTTTTATTAAATCATCTAATTTATTATTTTTATATTTGTTGATTTCTTTATTAATTATATTTAATTGCTCATTATAAGCAATATTATTATTATTATAATCTTTACTTAATAATATAAATTGTTCAGTTGTAATTATGTGATTAACTTTATCTTCATATATATTTTTTAAGTATTGTTCATTCTTTAATAATAGCATTCTTGTTTCATTATATTTCTTATTTAAAAATGCTCTTTTATTTTCAATGTTTTTTTCTTTAACAATATCAATAACTTCGTTTTCATTAATAAAATCATTTATTAATTTATTAATAGCAGACAATACTAACATTTCTAAGTCATCGTATCTAATTGCTGAGTTATTAATGCAATTTTCAGCATTAGAACACACTAGATATACGTGTTTTTTTGAATTTTTTTTACGCATACAATGGTTACATTCAAAACAAAATACTTTTCCAGAAAAAATATGGATTAAACCGTTTTTTTTCATTGGTTTAGTTCTGTTTGCCATTGTTTGTTTGACTTTATTAAATGTTTCATCATCTATAATTTTGTCATGAGCATTTTCAAACTTAATCCATTTACTCTTATCTTTTTTTATTGTTTTATGGTTTTTATAACTTATGGTTGTTCTTTTCCCTTGAACTAAATGACCAAGATATACTTCATTAGTTAATATCGTTTTTACAGCGTTGGCGTTCCATCTTATTTTTTCACGGGGTTGATTACTTATAATATTTAATTTACATCCTTTTTGTAATTTGTACAAAGAAGGGCATGGTATCTTTTTTTGATTCAAGTATTTGGCAATACCAGTATATCCTAAGCCATTTAAGTATAATTTGAAAATATCTTTAACAATTAATGCTGCTTGTTGATCTATTATTAGTTTATTATTATTTTCTTTTGAGATTTCATAACCATAAGGCGCAAAAGGCGAAATATATTCCCCGGCTTTCATTTTAGAATAAAAGGCGCTTCTTATATTATTTGATACATCTTCTAAATACCATTCATTTACTAAACCGTTTATTTGTCTGGATTTCTTATTACCACTATTATCAGTATCAGCATTATCAGTTAAACCTATAAATCTTATATTCCATTCTTTAAATTTATTATTAATATATTTTTCAACAATCTCCATGTCACGAGAAAAACGCGATTGACTTTTACACAATACTATATCAATTTTATGTTTTTCACAATCTTTAATTAAGCGTTCAAATTCGGGCCTGTAAGTTCCAGCACCTGATAAATCTTCATCACAATATTCGTCTGTTAGGTAAAAATCTGGATGTTTGCTAATATATTGAACGAGCATGTTTCTTTGATTTTTAATAGATTCGCTATCATAATTTTTTTTGTCTTTGTCTTCCTGTGATAATCTTAGGTAAATACCAACATTATAAATTTTCAAGTTAAAATTCCTCCAAAACTAATTAATAAAAATATTTTCTAATTCAATAATATTAGCTATTTTTTTATTAATTATTTTTTTTAATTCAAACTCATCTATATTGTCCTTAAACATTTCTTCAACATTATATTTCATAATAGATCCTTTCTTAACATCAATAAATTATACAATTATAATTTATATTTATGTTTTAAAAGTAGACGTAATAATTATTTCATAAACAAAATTTATCATATATTAAAATGAAAGGAGTTTTAATGAATAATAATAATTTCGATAGAATAAGAAGAAGAATCTGTGAAGAAAGAGAAAAATGTCCAACTAGTTGTTGTTGCTGTTTTGGCCCAACGGGACCAACAGGTCCAACAGGTCCAGCAGGTGGTCCAACGGGTCCAACAGGAGCAACGGGACCAACAGGTGTAACAGGACCAGCAGGTGTAACAGGAGCAACGGGACCAACAGGTGTAACAGGACCAGCAGGTGTAACAGGAGCAACGGGACCAACAGGTGTAACAGGACCAGCAGGTGTAACAGGAGCAACGGGACCAACAGGTGTAACAGGACCAGCAGGTGTAACAGGAGCA
>CAZJEY010000122.1:0-2178 GCA_964545135.1 uncultured Mycoplasma sp.
CAAAAGAGAAAGCAGAACAAATAATAAATGGGACAAAGAGTGAATATCCATACTTGGGAATAAGTATGATAAATGTAAGTAGTGCCATGAGCTATCCTCAATATAATGGATTTTTAGTAGAAAATAAAATAACAAGTGGAGTAATAGTTATAGATGTAGAAAAGAATTCAGCAGCTGAAAAAGGTGGAATAGAAGCCAATGATATAATAATAGCAATTAATAAAAAAGAAATAGAAAATAGAGCATACTTAAGATATGAATTATATAAATATGAAGTAGGCGATAGTATAAATGTAAAAGTCTTAAGAAATGGTAAAGAAAAAGAATTAACTATTAAATTGGAAACTAGCAATAAGAGTATATAGGTGAATATGAGAGAAAATATAAATTTGATTTTTCCTAGGATTGGAGCTTATGTTATTGATATAATAATAGTAACTATTTTATGTAATTTGATATCAAATATAAGATTTTTAAATCCTAGTTATGATGAATTTACAGCTACAAGTGAAAAGTATTCAGATGTTTACAAAGACTATATTGATGGTGATATTAAGATTGAAGAGTTTAACGATAAAGCTGAATCATTGACGTTAAAACTATATAGGTATGGCACAAGTAATTATGTTATTTCTTTGATAACTTTAATTGCATACTTTGGCATTTTTCAAAAGTATAATAATGGTCAAACAATAGGTAAAAAACTTATGAAAATTCGTGTTGTAGGAATTGATGATGGAAATGTGCCAATATATATGATGATATTGAGAATATTACCAATGTATATATTCGGATTTAATGGTATGTTTTGTATTATTGCTTGTATTATTTTTCCACATATTTTAGCGAGTAACGTTGAAATTGTTATTTCTTCAATATCAATAATAAATATATTGTTAGGTTTTATTGATATTGAATTTGCTTTAGCAAGAAAAGACAAAAGATCGTTGCATGATTTATTATCTAAAACAAAAGTTATTGAAGTTAAATAATGCTTATTTATTTAACTTTTTTATTTTTTAAAAATTAGTTCAGCTATTTACTATAATTATTGAATTTGTTATAATTATTAAGCATATTAAAGGAGAATAATATGATAAAAAAATTATCTAATTCAGTAAGAGAATACAAAAAAGAAGCAATTAAAACTTCATTTTTTGTGATAATAGAAATTATTTTGGATGTTTTAATACCTATTGTAATGGGATTATTAGTCGATAAAGGAATTAATTATGGCAATATGAACAATATTGTTTTATATGGTTTTATTCTTGTTATTTGTGCTGTAATTGCATTATATTTTGGTTATCTATCAGGTAAAAGTGCGTCTATTGCTAGTAGTGGATTCGCTAAAAATTTACGTAATGATATTTTTAAAAAAGTAAGTGATTTTTCGTTTAGTAATATTGATAAGTTTTCTACGTCTAGTTTAATAACAAGAATTACAACTGATACTACTAATGTTCAAAATGCTTTTCAAATGATCATAAGAGTTGCTGTAAGAGCACCATTAATGTTTATCTTTAGTATTATTGCAATTATCAAGATTAATGCTAGTATATCTTCTATTTTTATAGTTATAATTCCTATTCTTGTTTTTGGTTTATACTTAATTATTAGCAAATCATATCCTTTATTTAGTAAAACTTTTAAAACTTATGATAAGTTAAATAATACTATTGAAGAAAATATTGAAGGTATTCGAGTTGTTAAATCATTTAATAATGAAGAATATGAAATAACTAAGTTTAAGAATGTATCAAACGAAATATATTTAAACTTCAGTAAAGCTGAAAGAATCTTAGCATTTAATAGTCCACTTATGCAATCAGCAATTTATATTGCATTTATTCTTATTTGCTGGATTGGAGGGCGCCTAATTATTAGTACAAATGAAGTTCAAATGACCACTGGTGATTTGAATGCTTGTTTAACCTATGCCGCAATGATATTAAATAGTTTAATGATGGTTTCAATGATTTTAGTGATGTTAAGTATGGCTAAAAGTTCAGCTGAAAGAATCGTAGAAGTATTAAACGAAGAACCTGATATAAAGAATTGCTCCAATCCTTTAATGGCATTAGAAAATGGTAACATTGAATTTAAAAATGTCAGTTTTAAATATTCCGATTCGGGTGAAAAGGATATTTTACATAATATTAATTTGAAAATAAATTC
>CAZJEY010000123.1:0-2174 GCA_964545135.1 uncultured Mycoplasma sp.
TTACTCTTATCATCTCTTAAATCATACATTATTATCGCATTCGCAACAGACAATTCTAACTCAGCCTTTTTGGCATATTCTTCAATATATTCTTCACTTACTTCTTTAGTATTATTAAGTAATTTATATTTTTCAGCAGAATTGTTGTAATAAACTTTATTAGTTAAATAGTTTCCATTAGGAAATACTACATAATTATTTTCTTTAATATTAAAGATATCATGGCCTAATACATAATCATAATTAATATTTAACATATTCAATAAAGTAGGTAAAACATCATACATTCCCATAACATTATCTATTTTTCCTTTTATTTTACTTTTTAATTTGCTATTCTTTGTCCATAAAATTAAAGGTGTCTTTTTATTTAAATTATGGTCATAATTATCATAATTAATGTAAGTTGGATCATTTTCATCTTTTAATTCTCCAGTCTTATAATCATAATTATATAAGTAATTTAAATCTTTATGAGAAAATTTTGCATCATGATCACCATAAAAAACAAATAAAGTGTTATTAAAATTTTCGCTATTCTTAATGTTATTAATAAATTCACCTAAAGCTTCATCAGCATAATGAGAACTAACAATATAATCCCCAATATTTTTCTCACACAAATAACATGTCTTTACTTCTTCTAAAGTTTCACTATCTTGATAAGTGACCGATAAGTCATAATCAAAAGCATCATTATATTTAAATGGTGAATGATTTGACAAAGTAATTATAGTGCCAAAATAATTATCATAAGTGTTTTCCATAACGGCTAATTTTTCTAAGCCTTGTTGAAAGAATAATTTATCATTTATACCAAGACCTATTGTATCAGTTTCTTCATCAAATACAAATTGATCTCTAAAAATTAGTTCCTCATAACCTAAATTAGGATGAATTTTACTTCTGTTCCACATTGAAGCATAATTACCATGCATACTAAATGTATGGTAACCTTTATCCTTTAATAATGTTGCCATTGAGACAAATTTATTATCAGGGTAACTTACGAAAACTGTTCCATTACTTGCTGGAAGTAAACCAGTAAGCATTATATACTCTGCATCAGAACTTGTTCCTATAGATATTTGGGGATAAAAATTACTAAAAAACATTCCTTCCTTAGCTAATTTATTAAGATTAGGCGTAACCTCTTCGTTATTAAATTCTAAATCCATTAAAAAGTTTTGGATACTTTCCATATGCACATATACTATATTATAGCCTTCTAAAATACCAGTATATTTATTATCATTGTTATATTTAAGATTTTCTTCATTATTAAAATAATCAATGTATAATTTATTTGCTTCTTCATAACCAAATAAGCTACTTATCTTAGGCTTTATGGTTTGAAAAATATCATTAGATTGATATAATACTATTCCAAACCTTTCAACAATGTATACTCTATTCCATTGTTTTGATAATCTACTAAAATCTGCAGATGTTGCATTAATAAAACTAAATAGAAGAAAAGCCAATGAACACAAAAGAGTACTTAAAAACATTTTTTTACCATTTTCTACTTTAGCAATATAATTGTAATATGAAGTCTTCTTTATACCAGAATGAATATAATAAAATAAAATAGGAAATAAAATATAAATAAAATCTACTAATCTCAATTCAACAAAGATAGAATCAGTTACAGTCTCAGCTTGTTTTAATGTCGCTAGTTCACCAAGTGATGCAAAAGAAGCATAAAAAGTATAATAAACTGAATTTACAATTTGCATTATAGTAAATATAATTAACCATGTTTGATAATATTTATATTGATTTTTAGGGTTAATAAAATATCCAAAAGATCCTACTAACAAAATCATTCCAACTTCTGATACAAATGATACTAATGAAAATGGTTTATCAATAGTAACATTTCTTAAAATAATACATCCACATATAGAAAATAATAAATAAGTTAAAAATAATTTATTAGTCATAACATATCTACTTGCAGATTTTTTAAACTTTTTTAATTTATCTTTAAACTTTTTCATTTAAAACCCTTCTTTTATTTTTTTATTATATCAATTTTTACTCTTTATATCAATTACTGTTGCATTTTTTTCAATTATTTGATATTATTTATTTACGCAGGTGTAGTATAATGGTTAATATGCGACCTTGCCAAGGTTGAGATGGGAGTTCGATTCTCCTCACTTGCTCCA
>CAZJEY010000124.1:0-2108 GCA_964545135.1 uncultured Mycoplasma sp.
TTTCATTACTTCTAAAATCTGGAATATTTAAACTGGCATCAGCATTTATAACACCCACTAAAGTAACAAGCGGAAAATCTAGTCCTTTACTAATCATTTGCGTACCAAGCAAAATATCATATTCATGATTACGAAAACTATCTATTATTTTATCATGACTACCTTTTTTAGTGGTACTATCTTGATCCATTCTAATAACTTTAGCACTTGGAAATAATTTTTTTATTTCTTCTTCCACTTTTTCTGTACCAAGTCCTAAATAACCTAATGCTTTTTCATGACAACTAGGGCAATTTTCATCTTTTAGCTTAGTATAGCCACAATAGTGACATCTTAAATTATTTGTAGATTTGTGATAAGTAAGAGTTATATCACAATTTTTACACTTATATGTATAACCACAACTACTACACGTAATAGTTGTAGAAAAACCTCTTCTATTTAATAATAATATTACTTGTTCATTCTTTACTAAGCGCTCATTTATTTTTTCTTTTAATGGATCACTAAATATAAAATTATGTTTTTTTATTTCGTCTGTCATATCAACTAAGATTGTATGAGGCAACTCTTTATTATTTACTCTTTTTTTCATAGGTAAATATGTATATACTCCTTTTAACGCTCTAGCTCTTACTTCAAGTTGCGGAGTAGCACTACCAAGTACTAAAGGACAATTATGATAATCACATCTTTTAATTGCTACATCAAGCGCATTATACTTAGGACTTACATCTTGCTTATAAGTATCACTATGACATTCATCAATAATAATTATTCCAATGTTTTCTAAAGGCACAAATATAGCACTACGAGTTCCCACAACAACACTTACTTCACCACGTACTATTTTCATATATTCATCATATTTCTCACCTTCAGATAGGGCACTATGGAAAATAGCTACATTATTACCAAACCAACTATAAAATTGATTTACTACTTGCATAGTTAAACTTATCTCTGGTACTAAACAAATTGCCTTCTTGCCATTATTTATTACTTCTTTAACTAAATTTAAATATACTAATGTTTTACCACTACCAGTTACGCCTTCAATTAAATAAGTATGATTTTCATTCATTTCACTTTTTATTTTATTAAAAGCATTTAATTGTTCAGTATTTAATTTATAATCTTTATAAGCATCATTTTTATCTTTATTAATTCGATATGTACTTTCTTTTACTTCTTTAATTACTTCTTTATTAATTAAATTTCTTACTACAGAACTATCATAATTACTTTTTAAAACTCTTTTATTAATTATTAAATCATTTAATAATTCTTGTTGCCTTTTTCCTTTAAAATCATCTATATTAACATCTTTAACTAACTCTAAATACTTATTATATTTTTCATAATTATGTTTTTTATCTTTAATCTTTAAGGAACTAGGAAGCATAGCTTGATAACATAGTATTAGGGGAGATAATGTTTCTTCATGAAGATAATTTGCAATATTTATTAGTTCATTATTAAGCACTATTTCTTCATCAACAATATCAACAATAGTTTTAAGTTCATAATCACCATTATAATTATCAGTAATTTCAAGAACAAAGCCATTAATTATTTTATTAACGAAAGGAATACTTACATGCATACCTACCTTAATTCTTTCCTTTAAGTGATCAGGAATTATATAAGTAAATGTTTTATCTATTTTTTTACTAGGATATTCAACTAAGACTTCTGCATACATATATATTCCTCCTACTAAAATTATAACTTAATTAATTAAAAAAAGATATTAAAACTTAATCTAATATCTTATTCATTAATAATATATGGATTAATATATTCGCCACTTCCCGAACTAACTTTAACATCGCTTGTTAGATAGAATGCTGGCCGAACCCCAGAAGGGTAAGTCACGTTGAAGTAGAAGAAATACCCATCCGAAGTCACATACCATATGATGAAAATGCCACCATAATCACCACGACGCAAAAGCGTCCATTCATCATTACTCTTTGTTGTATCATTATTGCTTTGATGCATCCAGCCTGTTTTTAATGTTGCTCTATTTGAACTTCCTGTATAACTTAAGGAACTACTTCCTAAGCTCATTTGATAATCACTCGCATACATTAACCCTATCTTTG
>CAZJEY010000125.1:0-2054 GCA_964545135.1 uncultured Mycoplasma sp.
TCTTTAACATATTTAAAAATTTTTCATTTAATTCAGTTATTTCAACACTAGAAAGCCTTATTCTTAAAAGACCATCGATTTTACTTATTTCATTTATTAAGTCGACTAAATCACGACCATTATCATTATAACTTCCTGTATGAATTCCGGTTAATACAATTTCTTTATGACCACTTTTTACTAAATTACTAGTTTCCTCTATTACTTTATTAAACTCTTTACTACGGCATTTACCTCTAACAAAAGGAATTATGCAATAACTACAAAAGTTATCACAACCATCTTGTATCTTAATAAAAGCTCGTGTATGATTAAAATCCTTAATGCTCATATCTTCAAATTCAAGATTTCTACTATTATCAACATATTCATATTTATTATTATTTTTTAAATACTCTTTAATTAAATTTACAATTTTAGTTTTTTCTTGATTACCAAGCAAAATATCAATTCCTAGACTACTATAGGGAATACTATTATTTTGAACGCTACAACCACATACTACCATAATAGCCTTCTCATTTTCTCTTTTTAATTTTCTTACTAATTTTAAGGATTTATTATCAGCAGTATTAGTTACCGTACAAGTATTTATTATAATAATATCTGCATCAATTACATTATAAGTCAAAAGAAAGCCATTATTGACTAATGACTCAGTGATATAATTTGATTCATAACTATTTACTTTACATCCTAATGTCTCTATATAAAATTTCATCTAACCACCTAACTTAAGAGTCGATTTAACTCTTTTAATGCTTGTAAGAAATCTTCTTCCCTTTTATAACTAATAGCTCTTGCTTCAATATTGTTATCTACTAAAGAATCTTCTTTTACCAAATTATTTAAATCAACTTTTTTAACAACTACATCATCATCTATAACATTTTCTTCTTCATAATTAATCGCATAATTATGATGTTTTTGAATTAACTCATCGTAACTTATTATAGCTTTTTCTTCCTGGTCCCGTTCATAAAGAGTAACATCAATACGATCTTTTTCTTCTTGCTTTAACTTCTCAGTCAAACTATTTAAATCAAGCAGTTCATCTTCTTCATCATTATATTCTTCTCTTTCCGGTTTAATATTATTGCTTAATTCATTGACAATATTTTTAATATCATCTTTATCTTTACTATCGTTATTGCCTCCTGAACTATTGTTATCAAATACTTCTGGCTTATTAATTTTTATAAAGTAAATCAAAGTAACTATTAAAATAAGTAGCAAAATAATGGCCACAAAAAATATAATATCAACTAATGTTAATGACTTTATAAAAAATTTCAAATTATCAAATAAATTCATTTTTTACCACCACAATTATATTTTATCACATAATGTAAATTAACATATATTTTAAACACAATTTTTGCATGTTTTACATTAATATTTACATATGCTTTTACAACGAGCGTTCATCAGCAAAGAAAACACAATCATAATTATATCTTATTTGCATATCAATTAAATCAACATAAGCATAAACAAAAGCATTGTCTATATCAATTCCATAATCTTCTTCCTGATTAGATTCATCAAATTCACCAAATATTTTTTTAGCATTTTCATTAGGCAAATACACAATTGCTAATGTTTGATATACTTGTTCATCCTTTGTTTCCCAATTGATTTTCTTTAAAATATCATTAATTGCATCATCATAATTCACATCAATTTGATTAATATCAAAATTAACTCCTTTTATAAATAAGCCATCCATTAATAAATCATTAATAGATTCTTTTTGAAAGCTGGCAAAACATAAGGCATTTTCTTTAGTCTTGCGTAAATTATTTAACAACTCTCTAAGTTCCATAGTATCCCTTGTAACATACATTTATTTCATCCTTCTTTCCTTAATTGATTATTATAAAATAATAATATTTATATTTCAACAAAAAAATGCCAATTAGGCATCTATTCGTTGGTTATAACTTCATATGGATTTTCAATTGTTCCATCACCCTTAACTTCTACATTTTTAATCAATGTAATAACTGGTCTTACTCCTCTAAATAAACTAGCATCAATATCTTCAATTACTG
>CAZJEY010000126.1:0-2031 GCA_964545135.1 uncultured Mycoplasma sp.
AGCAAACCATTTTATTCGTATTTTAAGAAAAATGTAGTTTCTTACTAATTTTATGACATTCTAAGATTTGTCAAGTATAAAATTTTATGATATTATAGACACACTAAAAAGACACGAAATTTTATATTTTTTAAAATAATGTGTTTATTTAGTATATAATATAAGTGTAGTTATGTGGTGATAACTATTTATCTAATTGTTTGCACAAAGCTAAAATTTGTCTTAGAAGCTTTGTTGTGCATGCAATAATTGCAGCGTAATGATGTTTACCTTCATTACGTTTTTTTCTGTAATAAATTTCAATATCATTTTGAACATGACATTTAGAAGACAATCTAATTATATTTAAACAACTAACAAATAATAATTTTCTCATATACTTATTTCCGGATTTTGATATTGGCCCCTTTATATCAATTGATTTACCAGATTGTTTAATAGAAGGATCTAAACCACAATAAGCAGTTAATTCTTTAATATTGTTGAACCTATTAATATAACCAAGCTCAGCTATAATAAGTGAAGCAGTCAATTCACCAATACCAAATATAGAATTAATAGGCTCAAAATATTGGGATTGTTTTCCGTAGATAATTAGTTTTTCTTTTATTAAATTAATTTCATTTTGATAATTATTAATAAGTTTAGCCATTTGAGATAAATTCCAAACTAATTCATTGTTTTTATTAACAGATGGATAAGAATCCTTAGCATATTCTTTAATGATATTTGCTTTGCTATTCCAACGTCTATAATTATTATTTTTAAAAAAGTTTTGTAAACAATCAATTCTAGTATTTGAAATAATATCAGCATGTGGATATTTTTCTATGAAATTCAAAGCTATATCGCTATAAATAGCCTCTTTTTTAAAGATTAATTCATATTCAGGAAAACATAAATATATAAAATTTTTATACCTATTTTTAATATTAGAACAAAGTTCATCTAAGGCAAAGTATTGCCTAGATAATGCGTTCATATTTAAATACAAATCATCCGGCTTAATATATTGTTTAAAATCATTAGTAAAAAATAATTCAGAAAGAGATATACAATCTAGTTTGTCTGTTTTTGTTTTCCTCAAATTTCTTTTATACATTTTTGAATACAAAGCATTAATGGTATAAACATTAAAATTATTTTCTAAGAAAAACCTTTCAACAGGTCTATGATAAATGCCAGTTGATTCCATTATTACAGAAATATTTTCTAATTGTAATTTATTAATTCTATTAAGTAAATTAGTAAAATCATTAATAGAATGATTAATTTCGTATGGTTCAATTAGAACTTCACCACTAGAACTAATTAAAGCTACCATACTTTTTCCTTTAGCTACATCAATAGCTAAAACATTTTGCATAAGCAGCATCCTTTCATTTACGATTGACTCTTTTGAACTTCATATTTTCTCATCACGCTTGTTATATAGGAAAATGTATAAAACAACTCCTCACATTCTAAAACTAGAACAATAAAAAGAAAAGAGCTAGGCCGTCATAAGAGTGGATACAAAGACCCTTGTTATAATTTGCCTAAACTCAATCGCTGCATTACTCATTTTATAAAATGAGTAATGCTTATTCTACCATAAATTGATGATTGTAGAAATTCCATCAATTTACATCTTAAATTATACGTGTTATAATATATATATAGAATAATTACTTTATGAGGAGGAGATATTAATGAAAATAGATGTGTTACAGGTTGAAAGTGAAGGAAAAAATGAATTTGAAATAAAATATAATGATACATTACAATATAAAGCAAAATTACCTTTTATTTCAATCAATGAGCCATTAAATTTAGAAAAACTTAGGAGTATTAAAATACTTGATGTAAATGAAAATGAAATATATACAACAGATTATAAATATATTGAAAATTTTAAAGAAGAATTTATTCCAATGAAATTTTTAATAACTGGTAGTCAAAAATTTAATCAATTGCTATTTACTTCAGATAAAAATATAATTAAAATTTATTATGAAGAAAAAGCAATATGGGATAATAGATATATTATAG
>CAZJEY010000127.1:0-2023 GCA_964545135.1 uncultured Mycoplasma sp.
ACACACCCTGCTTATTTTTTTATTTCATAATAAACATTTATATTTTAATAATTTTTATACCTTTTTTAATAGTAATAATGAATTAGTAGCTTGAAATTACAATATAAAAAAGTGACCATTTTTGATCACTTTTTATAATGTATATAAGTGCTTTCAATTATTTATTAATTATGTCCCGTGTATAAAGGTATGTTGCACATGGTTCTATTGATCCCGGTACAAGTTATCAAAATATATATGAAAAAGATATTAATTTAAATATTAGCAAAAAAATAAAAAAACAACTAGAAAAGTTTGGTGCTAAAGTCATTTTAACAAGAAATGATGATTATGATTTATCAAGTCCTAATGCTTATTTCAGAAAAAAAAGTGACTTTGATAATAGAATATATTTAATCAATGAGAGTAATACAGATTTATATATTTCTATTCATTTAAATTATTTATTAGATAGTAGGTATAAAGGCCCTCAAGTTTTTTATGATCAAGAAAACGCTGGAATAGCTAATACTATTCAAAAACAATTAAATAAAGATTTAAATGGCAAGCGTAAAATAAAAAAGATTCCAGATAATACATATATGTATTCGCGTCTTAAGGTGCCTGGTGTTTTAATAGAATGTGGTTTTTTGTCAAATAGTGAAGAGCGTAGTTTATTAATAACAGATAAATATCAACAAACTATAGCAGAAAGCATTGCTAATGGTATAAAAGCGATTTTTAAAAAATAGCTATTTTTCAATTATTTGTTTTATTAGTCTTTTATATATTTATTTTTAATATTGTGTTATAATAAATTAGGTGAATAAAAATGGGTTCAAAAACATTTAAAACATTAGATGAGCAAATTGAAATATTACGATCTAAAGGTTTAATAATTGATGATGAAAATATAGCAAAAGATATTCTATTACGAGAAAATTATTTCTTTATAAGTGGTTATCGTCATGTGTTTTTAAGACCAGATAATAAAAAAAAGTTCTTACAAGGAACAAATTTTCGTGAACTTTATGGTTTGTTTAACTTTGACCGTCAGTTGAGAAATATTCTTTTCAAGAACATTCTGATTGTTGAAAATAATTTAAAGAGTATACTTTCTTATGTGATGAGTAAAAATCATGGTTTTAAAGAACAAAGTTATTTAAATGCTGATAATTTTGTTGATGATCCTACTAAAACTAAACAGATTAATGATTTGTTGAGAAAAATGAAAAGGCAAATAAATGTTAATAGTAAACAACATACTGCAACTAGTCACTATATGATTAATTATGGTTATATTCCTTTATGGGTTGTTGTCAAGGTATTATCCTTTGGTATAGTAGGAGAATTATACTCAATACTTCAGTATGAAGACCAAAAAGAAATTGCTAATATATATGATATTGATGTTAAAGAATTAATATTATATTTACCAATTATTGCCAATTATCGTAATTTATGTGCTCATGAAGATATGTGCTTTATGAATAAAACTCAAAAAATAATTAATAATACAAAGTATCATGATCTATTGAATATCAAGAAAAATGAATATGGCGAATATGAACAAGGAGTAAATGATTTATTTGCATTAATAATTATTTTAAAACAAGTTTTATCAGAAGATGATTTTTCATTAATGATGAGTGAAATAAGTTATGAAATAGATGTTTTAGATGGAAAATTAGAAGTGATTGGAATTGAAAGAATCTTATTTGAAATGGGCTTTCCAATTAATTATAAGGAAATAGTGAGGGTGGATTGAAATGAAACAAGATGCAAATAAAATAACAAAAATAGTAATATATGGATTATTTATCTTTTTTATAATAGTATTAATAATATATGGAATAA
Source organism: uncultured Mycoplasma sp. (assembly GCA_964545135.1). GTDB lineage: Bacteria > Bacillota_I > Bacilli_A > RF39 > UBA660 > SIG200. The sequence goes on from CAZJEY010000127.1 coordinate 1,837, forward strand.
TATATAAGTTTCCAAAAGTAATAGATGAAACAGTAACAAGAGTAGAAAAAGAAGTAACAGTAACAGATGTAGGGATAGCCGATGCAGTAGAGAAAGTATATGATAAAGTAGTAGTAATTACGACATATAAAAATGGGAATATATATAGTGGTGGTAGTGGTTTTATCTATAAGAGTGAAAATGATAA
>CAZJEY010000128.1:0-1965 GCA_964545135.1 uncultured Mycoplasma sp.
CAAGTACTGAAAGTATACCCATAGAAATTGCAAAATAAACATCCCCTATAATAATAAGTGGAATAAATATTGCTAATGCTACAATCGCACTTATAACTCTTGTTTTCATAATAATCCTCCTAATAACTTTTATTCTTTCATAATTAAAGTATACTCTTTTTTGAATTTTTAGTAAAGAAAAATGTGTAATAAATTTACACATTAATGTTCAATATCTAATTTTTCTACTTCATCTAGTTGTTCTTCTAATAAGTTTTTGTATCTCTTTTTATATCTTATAACTTGATTTTTTAAGTTAATAGCTTCACTATCAATCTTTTCAGCTTTAATCAAAGCATTATTAATTATTCGTGATGCATTCTTTTTAGCATCTTCAATAATAACTTTTGATTCATCATAAGCTACCTTTTTTATATTATTAGAAGATTCTTCTGCAATTATCAATGCTCTATTCAAAGTTCTTTCAATGTTTTTATAATGTTCTAATTCTTTCTTTAAACTCTCTATTTCTTTATCACGATTTTTTAAATTATTTAACATTGTTTCATACTCATCTGTAACATTACTTACAAAAGAATTGACTTCACTTTTATTATAACCTGGAAAACTTGTATTAAATTTTCTCATGAAATCACAACCAATCTTTTTTTATTACCAATCTAATTCATCTTCTGGATTATTTTTTGCTTTATCATTATCGTCTGTTATTTTGCCTTGAACGTTAACATTCTTTGGTGTACATAAATATATACCTACACCAATTTTTTGCATATTACCACCAATAGCATATATACAACCACTTAGAAAATCAATAATTCTTTTCGCTTGAGCACTTGTTACTCTTTTTAAATTAACTACAACACTATTACGATTTTTTAAATGATCTGCTATTTGTTGTGCTTCTGAGAATGCTCTTGGTTCTAATAAAATCATCTTATTTCCAACTTTATCCGCTTCTTTTAAAGCATCACTTTCACTCACTGAATAAAACTCATCTTCACTAGATTTATTTTCTTCATCTTCGTCTTTAATCCAACTCATTAATCCCATCAGTCATCCTCCTAGCTTTCATAAATTATTTTATCAAATATTTTTTTTAAATACAAGTACTTATATAGCAATTTTATCTATAATATACTTCTCAACATCTTCTAATTTAATTTTTATTTGTTCCATGGTATCACGATCACGAATTGTAACAATATCTTCCTTAAGTGTTTCATCATCAATTGTTATACAAAATGGTGTTCCAACCGCATCACATCTACGATATCTTTTACCAATTGATCCAGTATCATCATAACTACAACTAAATTTACTACATAAATCGCCATATATATCATTAGCTTTTTCAGCATGATATTTTTTTACTAAAGGTAAAATAGTTACTTTAATTGGTGCTAGTGCTGGATGTAGTTTTAATACTACTCTTTCATCATTTTCTAGTTTTTCAACATGATAACTATCACATAATACAGCAAGTAGTAATCTATCAACTCCAACTGATGGTTCAATTACATAAGGTAAATATTTTTCATTAGTTTCAGGATCTAAATATCTTAAATCTTCATTAGCACCTTCCATATGCACTTTTAAATCATAATCAGTACGATCAGCAATTCCCCAAAGTTCTCCCCATCCAAATGGATACTTATATTCTATATCTGTTGTAGCTTTACTATAAAATGACAATTCCTCTTTTTCATGGTCACGATACCTTAAATTTTCTTTATCTAACCCAAGCGTTTTCAAAAAATCCATACAATAATTTTTCCAATAACCATGCCATTCTAAATCAGTATTAGGTTTACAAAAGAATTCTAATTCCATTTGTTCAAATTCTCTTGTTCTAAAAATAAAATTACCTGGTGTTATTTCATTACGAAAAGCTTTACCATATTGACAAATACCAAATGGAACTTTAGCTCTCATGCTTCTTTCGACATTCTTAAAGTTAACAAATAT
>CAZJEY010000129.1:0-1932 GCA_964545135.1 uncultured Mycoplasma sp.
GGATAGAAATATTGATGAAATGGCAAATAATATTGATAATTATTTAAAATTGCCTTCTAAAGAAAAGAAAAAATTGGGAAAAAATGCTCGAGCAAATAGTAAAAAATATGAATTTAATAGTATAAAAAAAGAATGGTTAAAGTTTATGAATGAGGTTATTAAATGAAACAATATTTAGAATTTATGTACAAAAAAAGTAAAAAAGAGTATTTTAAATATTTAAAAAGTATTCTTGATAATAATAAAAAGAAATTTATTATTACTGCTAATCCTGAGACATTGATGATGGCTTCTAATGATGATGAAATTTCTAAAATGTTATTAGATGAGAATAATAGTATTATTCCCGATGGCATTTCAATAATTAAAGCTGGAAAAACGTTAGGAATTAGTTTTGAAGAAAGAATCCCTGGAGTTGATGTATGTGAATTTTTGCTAAATTATGCTAGTGACAATAATAAAAAAGTTTATCTTTTTGGGAGTAAAGAAGAAGTTATCAATGCTATGAAAGAAAAGATAAAAAAAGAATATACTGGTATAAATTTAGTGGGAGCAAAGAATGGTTATGTTAAAGATCGTGATAAAGAATTTGAAAAAATAAAAAAAGCTAAACCAGATATTGTTCTAATTGCACTTGGAATACCTTATCAAGAAAAATTAATATATAAGCATATAAAAGACTTTGATAAAGGTATTTTTGTAGGAGTAGGGGGATCCTTTGACGTAATTAGTGGGCAAAAGAAAAGAGCGCCTAAAATGTTTATTAAATTAAATCTAGAATGGGCATATAGAATAATATGTGAACCTAGAAGGCTAAAAAGGTTCTGGGATAATAATATAAAATTTATGTATAAAATATATAAAGAAAAGTAAATGGAGATTTTTTATGAGTAGAATAAAAGTAATGACAATTTTTGGAACAAGACCAGAAGCTATTAAAATGGCACCTCTGATTAAAGAATTAAAAAGTAGGGAAGAAATAGAGTGTATAGTATGTGTAACAGCACAACATAGACAAATGTTAGATCAAGTGCTTGAAACATTTGAAATTGTTCCGGACTATGATTTAAATATTATGCAACAAGGTCAAACTTTAGGTGATGTAACTACTAGAGCACTAAATGGGTTAGAAAATATTATTAAAGAAGTAAAACCAAATATAGTTTTAGTCCATGGTGATACAACTACAACTTTTGCTGGTGCCCTAGCAGCATTCTATAATAACTGTGATATAGGTCATGTAGAAGCAGGGCTTCGTACTTATGATAAATATTCACCATACCCTGAAGAAATGAATCGCCAAATGGTAGGTTGTATGGCAGATTTACATTTTGCTCCTACAGAAATGAGTAAAAATAACTTATTACGTGAAGGAAAAAAGAAAGAAAGTATTTTTGTAACTGGTAATACTGCAATTGACGCTATGAAAACAACTGTTTTAACCGATTATCATCATGAAGTATTGGATTGGGTAGGAACTGATCGCATGATTTTATTAACTGCACATAGAAGAGAGAATCTTGGTGATCCTATGAGACATATCTTTAAAGGAATTAAAAGAATAGTTGATGAATATCCAGATGTTAAAGTAGTTTATCCAATTCATTTAAATCCTAAGGTAAGAGAAGTTGCCAAAGAAGTATTTGGTGATAGTGATCGTATAAGGTTAATTGAACCACTTGAAGTATTTGATTTTCATAATTTTCAAAATAAGAGTTATATAATACTTACAGATAGTGGTGGTATTCAAGAAGAAGCTCCTTCTTTAGGTAAACCGGTTCTTGTTCTTAGAAATACTACTGAAAGGCCTGAAGGTATTAAAGCCGGTACTTTAAAATTAGTTGGTACTGATGAAGATGTTATTTATGAAGAGACTAAGAGACTTTTAAATGATAAAAATGAATATGAAAAAATGAGTCATGCTTCTAATCC
>CAZJEY010000130.1:0-1906 GCA_964545135.1 uncultured Mycoplasma sp.
AAAATGCAAAAGAAAAACCACTGGCATCAATGCTGTGGTTTCTCTTTTTGTTCGTATTAAATAAATACTACTACAGCTATTATTACTAGTATTACTGCTAATAATTCTAATACTAATTTCCAGCTTGTTTTTAACCATTCTTTATATGATATTCCTAAGTATGTTAATCCTAGTAGCATCATTGTACTAGTAGGCGCTACGAAAGAAGTTAAACCATATATAGATTGAGTAATTATTGCTAGGCTATTAGCAGTTTCTGAATATACACTGCTTAGATATGGTAATGTAGATTGAACAACATATAACATTTCTACATTGAATACAGAACTAAGTACTGTATTCAATGATGTCATTATGATATATATAATTTGTCCAAATACACCTGATGTCTTAGATATTAGTGTTACTATCCAATCAGTAATTGTAACTATGTATGGATGGTAAGCTGATACTAATACCATTACATATGCGAATATTACTATAAGTGCAGGTTTTAGTAAACTTACAACACCTTTACCAAATGCTTTAAGTCCATTATCTATTTTTAGGTCGTATACAAATGATAAAATTATTGATGCAATGATTATCATTACTATTATTTCTGAATAATACCATTTACCGAAATTTGTAAGTCCATCAAATAAATAACCTAAAATTGCATGATCACCAATAGTAAAATCTACTGTTAATGTAGTATGTAAATCAGTGAAGAATGTTGTACCAAATACTGATTGCCAGTCTGTGTAACCTAGAATTAATAATACAAATAATAATCCCATTACAACAAATAGTGGCCAACTTGCTTTTTTACTTTGTTTCTTTTCACCTAGTAAAAGAGTTAATTCTTCTTCATTTACTTGACCTTTATTTCTAGTTTTATTTGCATATTTAATTAAGAAAGCAGTAAATATTACAAATGATATTACAAATAAAGCAACTTTTGCAACTATTTCTGTCTCAAAAGTAGTACCTACTATTTGATTAATATAACCAGTAACATATACTCCATAAGTACTTCCTATTACACCAATTAATGGTGAAATGAAAGTAGTTAAGAAAGCAGTTATTTTATTGTAACCCATTAGTAATATGATTCCTATTAGTGCAGGAATAAATATAAATAACATTAAATTTAATCCAAATACACTACTTAATGCTGCTAGTACGAATGCAGTTAATACTAAGAATAATGTTTCTTTTCCTTTCATAGATTTTGCAATTTTTTCTAGCTTGTTTCTATATTTTCCAGTTTCAGATAATACACCATATAGACCACCAACTGCTAATATAAATAGTAGTGGTTGTAGGAAGAATTGTAATGCTAAGTATGGGTATTCTATTATATTATATAGAGATACTCTTTTTAAACCTAGACTTGCAATTGAACTTCCACTAGCGCTTGAAGCTGGGATTATCCAACTTAGAACATAAGCTACCATAGCCATTATTGCAATAATTTTGAACATTGTGTTCTTTTTCATTATATTTTTACCTCCTAAGTTAATTATACAATAATTGTGTAAAGTATTACAAGAATTTATGCAAATTTCACAAAAATACTCATAAAAATGGTATAATGTTTGGAACATTTTATAATAAACTAAAAGAGAAGTATGTTACTTCTCTAATTTTCTGGTTTCATCATTGGGAATAGTACTACATCTCTTACAGATTGTTGGTTATATATTAACATCATTAGTCTATCGATTCCAAATCCTAATCCTGAGATTGGTGGCATTCCTTGTTCCATAGAACCTAGGAATCCTTCATCAAGTTCCATTGTTTCATCATCACCTTGAGCTTTTGCTTTCATCTGATCTTCAAAAGCTTTTCTTTGTTCAAGAGGATTAACTAATTCTGAATATGCTTTGCAAAGTTCTGTGCCAGCTGCAACTACTTGGAACAT
>CAZJEY010000131.1:0-1898 GCA_964545135.1 uncultured Mycoplasma sp.
TTTACTTTTTTAATTGTGAATAAATAATTTATAGTATATAATAGATAATAGAATGGTGGTGTTAATATATGGATCCAGTAATGTTTACAATATTTGGTGTAGATGTAAGATGGTATTCAGTATTAATCTTAATAGCGGTAATTATTAGTATCGTAATGCTTATTAAAGAAGGAAATAGATTTAATATTAGTAGTGATTTCTTATTTAATTTAGCATTTTGGACAATTATTTTTGGCTTTATTGGTGCTAGATTATATTACTGTGCATTTAATTATTCATTATATAAAGATAATCCAATTGATATTTTGAAAATATGGAATGGTGGTTTGGCTATCCATGGTGGAATTTTAGCTGGTTTATTAACAATAATAATTTATTGTAAAAAGTATAATATGTCGGCTATAAAAGTATGCGATATGACAGTTGTACCGCTTTTGCTTGCTCAAGCAATTGGTAGATGGGGAAATTTCTTTAATGGTGAAGCACATGGAGCAGCAGTTTCATATCATACATTGAAGAATATGCATATACCAGATTTCATTATTGAGGGAATGAATATAAATGGCATATATTATCATCCAACATTTTTATATGAGTCAATATGGTGTTTAGTAGGATTTATATTACTTTTATTTATTAGAAGGTATAAATATTTAAAAAAAGGAATGCTTACCTGTATTTATTTAATGTGGTATTCTGCTGGAAGATTTTTTATTGAGTCATTAAGAACTGATTCTTTAATGATTGGTGGTTTTAAACAAGCCCAAATACTATCTGTTTTATTATTTGTTATTGGTTTATGTGTATTCATGGTATTGAGTAGAAAGAGTCGTTTTGAAGATTTATATAATGAAGAACAAGTTTCTGCTATTAACTTTTAGTAAGGAGGTATTATATGTATGATGTAATTATAGTTGGTATGGGTATTGGTGGAATAACTGCTGGTATATATGCTAAAAGAGCAAATTTAAACGTATTATTATTAGATAAAAGTGCCCCAGGAGGATTACTTAATAATATTGACTTAATATCAAATTATCCAGGATTTATTGATATTAAAGGACCAGATTTAGCCCTTAAATTATTTGAACAGGTAAAAAGTATAGAAATACCTTATAAATTAGAAGAAGTAATTAAAATAAACGTTAATGATGAAATAAAAGAAGTTATTACTAATAATAATACATATCAAACAAAAAATATTATTATTGCAACAGGAACTCATCCAAAATACTTAGGACTTGATAATGAAAAAGAACTATTAGGTAGGGGCTTAAGCACATGTGCTTTATGTGATGGAACTTTTTATAAAGATAAAGTAATTGCAGTTGTAGGTAATGGCAATAGTGCCCTACAAGAATCACTTTACTTAGCTAAACTTGCTAAAAAGGTATATTTGCTTAACCGTAAAGATTCATTTAAAGGTGAAGAATACTTACAAGATAAAGTAAAAAATAAAGAAAATATTGAAATAAAATATAATATTTCAATAACTAAGTATAATGAAGTAGATAATAAAATTGAAAGTATTCTATTAAGTAATAATGAAGAAATAAAAGTAAGTGGTGTATTTATTTATGTTGGTTATAAAGCAAATAGTGAGTTAGTTAATGGATTGGACATAACCAATGGTGATGGTAGAATAATAGTGGATAATAATTGTGAAACTAAAATAAAAGGGTTATATGCTGTTGGTGATGTAAATGATAAGGGTATATATCAGTTAATTACGGCAAGTAACGATGGTGTTATAGCTATAGCTAATATTAATAAAAAATTATAAAATTATTCTTATAGGGATAATTTTTTTATGCAATTCTTTACTAAATAATAAATATTTTATATAATTAATTAGAGAAATTGGGTGGCAAAATGTTAGTAAGTAAAGATTGGCAAAA
>CAZJEY010000132.1:0-1890 GCA_964545135.1 uncultured Mycoplasma sp.
TTGGTGTTAAAATAATCCAAATGGAATTATATATAAAAAATACCGATAGAGAACAAGCTCCATACTTAGCTAATAAGAATTTAGGGGTTACAATTATGCCAGTTAGCAATGGTGAAAAAGTATTTGAATGTGAAGAAATATTTGATTAAAAAAATAAGCGAAGATAACTAATCTTCGCTTTTATTTACTTCCATTATTACTGGTAGGATTATTGGCCTTCTACCTGTAAGTTCATTTATATATGGTAATAGTTCTAAAATAATTTGATTTTTTAAATCACTATAATTATAAGGATTATTTTTTAGAAAATTAACAACTATATCATTAATTTTTCTCTCTATTTTACCCATCAATTCTGGATTTTCATTAACAAGCACAAATCCTCTTGCTGTTACATTTGGTTTAATTAATAATTTTCTTGTTAAAGTATTTATATTTAGTATTGTAACTAATATACCATCTTGACTCATTAATTTACGATCTTTAATAACAACACTACCTACATCACCAACTCTAGAACCATCAACATAAACATCACCTGCTGTTATTTTGCTACCTCTGTATACTTTGCCATCTTTTAATAATATTTCATCACCATTGGAACAAATAAAAGTATTTTCTTTAGGTATACCACAAAGTGTAGCAATATTAGCATGTTGTTTGAGCATTCTAAATTCACCATGCATAGGCATAAAATACTTAGGTTTAATAATTCTTAACATCCATTTTAATTCTTCTTCTTTAGCGTGTCCTGAAGTATGAATGTCACTAAATTCTGAATTAGAAACGACTTTAACTCCTTTTAAATATAATTTATTTATTATTCTATTAATACTTTCACCATTACCTGGAATAGGTGAAGAAGAAAATATTACTAAGTCATCTGGTAAAAGAGATATCTGTTTGTGAGTACCATTAGCTATACGTGATAATGCAGCTAGTGGTTCCCCTTGAGAACCAGTACATAATATACATATTTCATTTCTTTTTAGTGATTTAGCTTTATTCATATCAATAAAGATTGATTTGTCAGTTATTAAACCATTTTTAATTGCTAAATCGATACTAGCTTCCATACTTCTACCAAATACTACAATTTGACGGTTATATTCTTTACATGTTTCAACAATATGTTTTACTCGATAAATATTAGAAGCAAATGTAGCAATAATAACTCTGCCAACATGTCTACTAATTATATCGTTTAATACTCCATCAACTACACTTTCGGAATTAGAAAAACCACTGGATAAGGCATTAGTTGAATCACTCAATAGAAGAGTAATACCTTCTTGACCTAATTTTGCCATTTTGTGTATATCAGCCATTGGACCAATAGGGGTTAAATCAAATTTAAAATCTCCTGTTTCAAATATAGTACCATTAGGACTATGAACAACAATAGCAAAACTATCAGGAATAGAGTGAGTAGTATTAACGAATTCTATATTAAAATACTTAGTACGTATTTCTAGATCCTTTGTAATAGTTTCAAAATTATCATATTTTATATTTCGATCTTCAAGTTTTTTTCTAATTAAATCTTCTGCAATTTTTGGGGCATAAATAACTGGAATATTAACTTGAGAAAGTAAAAAAGGAATACCACCTATATGGTCTTCATGACCATGAGTAATAAACAAACCTTTAATATTATTTTCATTTTGTTTTAAATAAGTATAATCTTGAATAACATAATCTACACCTAATAATTCATCTTCAGGAAACATTACACCCGCATCTATAATTAATAGTTCATCTTCATGTTTTATCACATACATGTTTTTGCCGACTTCACCTAAGCCACCTAAAGCAACAATACTTGTCGCACTATTTTCTTTCATTTAAAAATCCCTCTTTCTTTATTAAAATAAAAGTTTTATAACTAAA
>CAZJEY010000133.1:0-1844 GCA_964545135.1 uncultured Mycoplasma sp.
CTTTAAAAGCAAAATATCATTTAAAGATTTAGAAGATTATATAAATACACATTAAATATCTTTTTTTAAGTATTATACTTTTCAAAAATACTTTTAAAGTGACAAACAAAAGAGAAGTGTTTTTTAAAATATTTAGATTTTAGACTACACTTTTCAAGTTTAAAGTGACAAACAAGTGAAAGATATAATTTTTAGGTTGCAAAAATCGATTTAAAGTGCCAAACATATGAAAAGCATCTTAATAATTTTAAATTTTATACTTTACTTTTTACGTTTGAAGTGCCAAACATATGAAAGGAAATATTTAAAAATATGAATAAATAAAATAAAATAGCAGGTATTTACATTAGAGTCAGTACAGAGGATCAAGCTCGTGAAGGTTTTTCCTTGGGAGAACAATAAGAAAGATTAAGAGAGCTTTGTAAGTTTAAACGATATGAAATATTTAAAGTTTATAAAGATGCTGGAATCAGTGCAAAAAGTGACAAACGACCAGCATATCAAGAAATGCTTGAAGACATAAGAAATAAGAATATTAATGTAATTGTAGCATTTAAACTTGATAGACTTACTGGAAGTGTTTTTGATATTGAAAAACTAATGAAAATTGTTAATGATTTAAATTGTGATATTGATTGTCTAGCTGATGAATCGAATACAACTACTTCAAGTGGTAGAATGTTTATGAGAATTATGACTAGTGTAAGTCAAAATGAAATAGAAAAATGTTCTGAAAGAACTAAAGTCGGATTAGCAGGTGCAATTAAACAAGGACATTTACCAAGTAGAACTACACTAGGTTATAAAAGAGAAAACAAAAAGTTAGTTCCCAATCCACTTACAAAAGATATTGTAGTAAGAGTATTTGATTTATATTTAGAAGGTAAAAGTCACCAAAAAATAGCAAATATTTACAATAAAGAAAATGTTTTAGGTAAAACTTGGAGAGATTCAACAATACAAAAAATACTATCAAATGAAATATATAAAGGTGATTATATTCATGGTAAAAGAACTAAACATCCAACATATTATGAAAATGTTGTTGAACCTTTAGTTAATAAAGATAAATTGGAATCTTGCCAATATCAAAAATTAAGAAATGCTAGACACTATGAAAGAACTTCAACATATCTTTTTACTAATAAATTAAAATGTTCTAAATGTGGTAATTATTTTGGTGGTAAAGCTAATGTTAAAAAGAGACTTAATAAAAAGTATTACTATTATAAATGTAATCATTGTAAAATTAATTTTAAAGAAGATTCTATTGAAGATTTAATATTAGGAGAATAACAATGAGCTTTATTTGGATGATTATCGTAGGTTTGGTCGCAGGTTTATTGGCACGCGCTATTAAACCGGGCAACGACCCAATGGGTTGGATTATGACCATCGTATTGGGTATCGTTGGTGCGATGCTTGGTGGTTTTGTCGCCGGCTTAATCGGTATCAATGCTGATGGCGGCTTTACCGGACTTATCTTCTCAGTAATCGGTGCGATTATCTTACTGTTTATCTATGAGATGATTATGAACAAACGCCGCGTATAACAAGCGCAAGCCATTACTCGTATTAAATTAGAGCATATAAAAAAGGTCTTACCCAGCGTAAGACCTTTTTTAATGACTGCACTTTCTATGTGGATTATGAGCTATAAGTTTTGCTTATGTTATTACCTAAGAAAAACTGGCTATTGATATGCATTACTTTTGCCCCCATTTATCTTATAATATCAGTCCTATTTTATCTTTATCATTGAGGTGAGCCTTATGGCGTTACTCCCTATTTTAAGCTATCCCGACCCGCGCTTACGCACGATTGCTAAGCCTGTCAAGGAAGTT
>CAZJEY010000134.1:0-1814 GCA_964545135.1 uncultured Mycoplasma sp.
TAATTTCTTTGCTAGTCATAATTTAAGATTTATCTATACGATTATTGTTTTATTAGCATATTTAGGAATAGCATATTTATTTGTTTCTATATATAAAGGTATTTCAAAAATAACAGGAAAGAACAATAATAAATAATAACATTTATAAAATAATGCTATAACTTTTGTTAAAAGGAAAGGATATTCTATGAAAAAATACGTTAAATTTTTATTAAATTTCTATTTAATATTAAACATAATGTTAGTATTACTTATTCCCAATAATGTCAAAGCAAATTCGGCTCAAAAGAATTGGTATGGTGTTGACGCGATGGGTGTTGTTGTTACTGATGAAGAATGTCCTATCGAAGTTACAAATGAAATATTAACTTTTGATATTTTTGAATTCCCTCAAAATTATTATTATGATCCTGATGATTTTTCAGCTTATAGTGCTAAAGTTACAGCAGATTATACTTTCTATAATCCATCTGATCTTAGTATAACGACAACACTTGCTTTTCCTTTTGGTAACTTTCCAGATTATGGTTATTTTGATTATGATAATCAAGAAAATAATAATATTGCTACTACAAAGTATGATATTAAATTAAATGGCGAAGAAATAGCAAAGAGTATGCGCTATACTTGGAACTTTTATCAACAATTTAATATTAATGAAGAACTACCTAAAATAAGCGATGAATATTTTGAAAATGATCTATTTAAGCCTAATACAACTGTTACTAAATATAGTTATACAGTATTAGACATGTCATATAATGGCGTCGTAAAAGGATCATTTAATGTTGCTTTTGATTGGAATATTAATAACGATAAATCGATAATCTATTATCCAAGTCAAAGTGGAATGCACACTTTAGATAATGGGAACATCAGAATAAGTGATTGGGCAAGAAATGGTGATACTATAGAGATTTATGTTATTGGTGAGCCATTAACTGAAGATTTACCATGGAAGTGCTATAAAGATGGTAGTGTCAAAGATCAAGATCAAATTAATGGAGCTGTAATATTAAAATATACTAACACAACTACATTAGAAGATTTATTTACTTCTGGTTGGGATGAACAAACAGGTGTTTTAAAAGTTGATTGGTATAATGCGTTATTTACTTATTTTAATAAAATGATTAAAAATAATATTTTTTGTACTTATGATGAAAATACTTTTTCTAGAAATAAAGTTTTATATAATTTAATGCGTTGGTATCAATATGATATTACTCTTGGTCCTAAAGAAAGTGTTGTCAATTCAGTTACTGCACCCCTTTATCCAAGTATTAATGCATGGTATGAACCAACTATTTATGAATACACATATTTGTTATCACCAGCTAGTACTTGGAGATCTTTTAATGATTTAGAAATTATTATTAATACACCTTACTATATTACTGAATGTAGTTTAGATGGATATACCAAAACAGAAACAGGATATAAAATGTCATTTATGAGTCTTCCTAAAGAAGAACTAATATTTACACTATGCACTGATGAGAATCCAAAAAAAGCTAAAAATCCTTATTACTTTTTAAACTTATTAATATGGATTGGCTTAATACTAGCAAGCATTGTATCTATTATCATTGGTGGTTTTGTTATTGGCTTAATAGTTTTAGTTATAATCATAGTAGTTAGAAAAATTCATAAACGTCGAAAAAATAAAAATATAGATAGAAATAATCAAACTAATAAAGATAGTATAGATAATATAGAAAATGATGCTTAAAAACAGATTTTGCTTTTAAGCATCTTTTTTAGTTTAAGAAATCAGGGAGATTATTGATATCAAAATATAAATATTTTTGATA
>CAZJEY010000135.1:0-1792 GCA_964545135.1 uncultured Mycoplasma sp.
ATTTTTACTAATTACATATCCATCAATAAGGACTAAATCAAAAGGCGTAAGCCCATAACTGCTATTTAATATTTCAATTAATTTTTCTACTAAGAAACTATTATTTTCGTTTTTTATCACATTAGCTTCTAAAATAAGTTGATTATTATTATTAACATACTTATTAATATCTGTTGATAATTCATACCAAACATTTTCAATATCAATAAGCTTTCTAAATTCTTCATAATATTCCGGCAAAATATTAAAATGAATAATCTTAATCGTATTATCCTTGTTCATGCTTTTACTAATAATATCTGTAATTCTTGTAATTAAATCTTGATAACTACTCATATTTACCTCTATACATTAAAACGGAAATAAACTATATCGCCATCTTCCATTAAATAATCTTTACCCTCTAAACGAAGTTTACCATTTTCTTTTACTTTTAATTCACTTCCAGCACTTTCTAAATCATTAAAACTCATAACTTCGGCTTTAATAAATCCTCTTTCAAAATCAGAGTGAATAATCCCAGCACACTGAGGCGCTTTCATCCCTTTTTTAAAAGTCCATGCCCGACATTCATCCTTACCACTTGTAAAAAATGTTGCAAGGCCTAATAAATCATAAGTTGCAAAAATTAACTTATCTAAACCACTGTTAGTAATTCCTACTTCTTCTAAAAATACATTTTTTTCTTCATCATTTAATTCTGCTAATTCACATTCTAGTTTAGCGCTCATTACCACAACAGATGCATTATCATTACTAGCATATTCTTTCAATTTTAAAGAATATTCGTTATCACCAACCGATGCTGTGATTTCATCTACATTAGCAACATAGATAACTTTTTTTAATGTTATTAAATTAAAATTTTTAAGTATTTCTATTTCATCGGTATTAAATATTACATTACGAAGAGGTATGCTCTTTTCTAAATGTTCCTTACATTTTGTTAAGACATTTAATTCTTTTATTGCATCCTTATCTTTAGTAGTAGTTGCTTTCTTGCTTATTTTATCTATTCTATTAGAAACGATTTCATAATCTGCTAAAACTAATTCTGTATTAATTATTTCTATATCTCTTATTGGATCAGTTTTACCTTCAACATGGGTAATGTTTTCATCATCAAAACATCTAACAACTTCTACTATTGCATCAACATCTCTAATATGAGCTAAAAATTTATTACCTAGTCCTTCGCCTTTACTTGCGCCACTTACTAAACCAGCAATATCAATAAATTCAAAAGAAGTTGGTATAATGCTTTTAGGATTATATAAATTAACTAAATAGTCAAGTCTACTATCTGGTACAATTACAACTCCAACATTTGGTTCAATTGTTGCAAAAGGATAATTTGCTGCTAAAATATTTTTTTTAGTAATAGCATTAAACAACGTACTTTTTCCAACATTAGGTAGACCGACTATACCTGCTTTTAAACTCATAAAACCTCCCTATAATGACGGATATGCATTAATTCCTAAAGGAATGTTAATAACATACCATAAAATAATAATTGCTAAATATACAAATGTAATGACACCAGTATATGATAATTGATATTTAATTCCTTCTTTAAATGATATTTTTTTATTACTTTGATTATATTTTTCTAAATATGTATAATAAATAATATAGTATGCAAGTATTGGTGTAATATTCATAGTTGCACTACTTCCTAAAGTATAAATTATTTGAGAAAATTCTGGAGATATTCCAGCGCTCATCAAAGTTGGCACAACACTACTTGATAACATTAACCATTTACTAGTACTTGAAGGAACAAATATCG
>CAZJEY010000136.1:0-1788 GCA_964545135.1 uncultured Mycoplasma sp.
AGTTGTGCCCACATGCCATTAATATCGTTAACATATATAATATTATCATAATTAAGTTTTAAAATAGACAATATTTTATACTCTTTAAGTAACTTTAAACCCTTTTCAAAATTAGGAGATAATAGTATTTTATTTAATTCACTTTTAATTCTTGTCATGCTTAAATTACTTATTAAATAAGCATTTTTAATAATTCCTTGTTCTAAATATTCATCTATTTTAAAATTTAATATTGTTGAAAATCTAATTGCTCTTAATATTCTTAAAGGATCTTCCTTTAATTTCTTATCAATATCACCAATCATTTTAACTACTTTATTTTCAATATCATTTATACCACCAACTAGATCAATAATTTTATCACTAGAATTCATACAAATTGCATTAATAGTAAAATCTCTTCTTTCTAAGTCTTTTAATAAATTATCAATATACTTTATTTCAACTGGTTTTCTATTTTCATACTTTAATTCTTCACGATAAGTCGTAATATCAATATTATATTTTTTTATTTTTAAATTAAAACCACCATAATTATTAGAATTATTATTTACAGGAAAAATTCTATGTAAGTCTTTTGGTAAAGCATTAGTACAAATATCAATATCACATGAAATATTACCAATTAGTAAATCTCTTACATAACCACCAACTATATAAGCTTCAAAACCATTATTTTCGATATTTTTAAGTACTTTTTTTATTATTTTATCCATTCTAAATCACAATTTCATTATAACACGACTATTATATTTTTCCTAACTATAATACACTTTGTTTACATATAAAAAGTATACTGGAAAAGTATACTATTTTTGACAATTAGGACAATAATAAGTGCTTCTACCATTTACCTTTACTCTTTTTATCAAAGTATTACAATTTACACATGGCCTGTTTTCTTTTTTATGCACTAATAAATAGTTTTGATAATTACCTATTACTCCTAAACTAGAAGTATAGCTTTTAATAGTTGTTCCTCCTTCTATAATAGCTTTAGGAATAATCTTATTAGCAGCATCTATTATTCTTTGACATTCATCTATATTAATATTCTTAGCAATTCTTAAAGGATTTATTTGGGCTAAAAATAATACTTCATCAACATAGATGTTTCCTAAACCACTTATTATAGTTTGATCAAGTAAAGCAGTTTTTATGACAATATTTTTCTTTCCTAATTTTTGAAATAAATATTCTTTAGTTAAATTTTTATCCATAGGTTCATAACCTTGTTTATTTATTTCTTCGCAGTTTGCAAATTCCTCTTTTAAAATAAGTTTCATTCTGCCAAATTTTCTCGTATCATGATATCTTAAAGTTGAGTTATCATCAAAAGTAAAAATTACATGTTCATGTTTTTCTATTTTATCAAACCTAGGTTTGATAAAATATTTACCTTCCATTCTTAAATGACTTATTAAGTAAAAATCACTAAGTTCAAATATTAACCATTTACCTCTTCTATTTATATTAATAAAGCTTTTATTAATTAAATTTTTTTTAAAATAATCAATATCATTTTCTATCATTTTAGGATATAAAACTTTAATATCAACTATTTTTTTATTTAATATATTTTTATTTAAAGTTCTTCTAACGGTTTCTACTTCGGCAATTTCCGGCATTTTCTTTTTCCTTTCTAAAATATTCTTCATAGATAGGTTGAAAAAAATGTTTATTAATATCTTCATATCTTTTAAAATACTTAGAGAAATCATCATTAGGATTCATTAAACATTTTTCTTCATATAATTGATCTGCTAATTCTTCAAATTCATTATAAGC
>CAZJEY010000137.1:0-1778 GCA_964545135.1 uncultured Mycoplasma sp.
GTATATGTACAATATACTGGTACTTCACTTTCTGTTAGACTTGCTGTTGCTAGAGTATATATACCACTACCTTCTGTTGCAGTTGTTACTGGTGTTCCTGAAGGCGTTGCGTAGTATGTTGTATTTATATTACTTCTATTCATCATTTCTGCTGTTATATTTAATTTTAATATTTTTCCATCTTCATGAGTTGTTAGGGTTGCTTGCCCTACTAACTCGGAATTACCTGTTATTGTTGATGTACTTGTATTATTATTTGCTACTACTTGAAAATATGAGTATGCTGCTCCTATTACTAGAATTAGTAAAAATAGACCTCCTAGTATGGCTAATGTAATTTGTTTTTTCTTATTTTCTTCCATTTTACTTCATTCCTTTCTACAAATCTACACCTCTCTATGATTTAATTTTACTACTTGGTTTATATTATTGTCAATTAAATATTTTTCTATTTGACATTTTGCTGATTTAAATAATTATTTAATATATCTTTTATTTCGTTATAATTAGAAGAAGTAATAATTTTACTCTTTAATTCTTTAGTATTTGGCATTCCTTTTAAATAATAAAGAAGTATTGTTCTCATTTCTAAATTAGCAACTTTTTCATTTTTTACTTTTAATAATTCTTCATAGTGATATTTCATCATATTTATTTTGTCTGAAATAGTAACTTCAGAATATATACCATTTTGTAGATAACTTAATGTATTTTTAAATATCCATGGATTACCTAAGGCACCTCTTCCGATCATTACTGCAGTACAACTAGTTTCATCTAACATTTTTTTAGCATCTTCTGGTGTATAAATATCACCATTACCTATAACAGGAATATTTACTGCGTTAACAACATCTTTTATTATCTTCCAATCAGCCTTACCACTATAACCTTGGCTTCTAGTTCTTGCATGAATAGTTATTGCACTTGCACCTGATTCTTCAATTACTTTTGCTACTTCTATGGCATTTATATGATTATTATCCCAACCACTTCTAATTTTTACTGTAACAGGTACATCGATTGCATTTACTACTTCTCTTACTATTTCTTTAATCTTATTTACATCTTTTAATAAAGCACTTCCTGCTTGAGATTTTATAGCTACTTTAGGTACTGGACACCCCATATTAATATCAATTATTTTAGCATGATAATCATTTACTAATATTTTAGCTGCTTCTTTCATAGTAGTTGAATTAGAACCAAATATTTGAATAGCTACAGGTATTTTTATTTTATCAATACCTTCTAACATATCTAAAGTTTTCTTATTACCCCTTACTATAGCTTCAGCACTAATAAGTTCAGTTATGGCAAAGCCAGCACCCATACTTTCACATATTTTTATATATGTAGGATTAGATATACCTGCCATTGGTGCTAAAACTAAGTTATTTTTTATTTTTATATTTCCAATATTAAAACTCATATTATTAAAGTAACCTCATCATTATTATCTAAATCAAAAGCATTAGCATCATCAGTATCAATATGAAATTCATAATAACCAGTATCACTTACTTTGATATTTGCATCCATAATACCACTTTTTTCTCCTTCAACTCTAATTTTAACTGGTTGTTTATCAACTACATTAAATTTAATTGCATCTCTTGGACTCATATGAACATGACGATCTGCTATAATGCAACATCTTTTAGTTAATTCATTTTTATTAGTTACTAAAGTTATTTCTTCACTATCATAAATATCTCCACTACTTCTTACTGGAGGTTTAATATTTAGACTTCTAGCATCATGGCGAGATATTTCTA
>CAZJEY010000138.1:0-1747 GCA_964545135.1 uncultured Mycoplasma sp.
ATAAAAGATTATTATTACTTATTGCTAAATAAATTAAGTATATTGGATAAAAAATAACTTTTAATAATTTATTTAATAAATCAGGATTGTTAAATAATTTAGTTAGTAAAATATCTCCTTTATATATAATTAAAAAGTATAAAGCAATAAACGTTATATACGATAATAATTCAATTATATTTTTATTTTTAGATTTAGATGTAATAATTGCGATTAAATATCCAAATAGACACGATAATATTGTAGGAATAAAACTTACAAATAATATTAATATCAAGATTATAATAATAATATTAAAAGATAAATGACTATTAGTTATGTATATGTATAAACCAGGTAACATAACAAGTAAAGAAATTAAAAAATTGAATAATAACAAATTAGTTAATCTATTTAACAATATTATTTTCTTTTTTATTGGTAAAGAAAATAATAGATTATTGTCTTTATTTTCAAATAAAGCATTTTTCGCTGTAAATATAGTAAAAAAGAAGGAAAGAAAACTAACTATTATGAACAAAAATATTAAATAGTAATTAGTTAGATTGAGTAAATTAAGTTTTTCATAAATATTTAAGAAAAAATCATTAAATATCATGTAAAGAGATACTATAATGTATGCTGCTAGTATTAAAACTAATATTACTTTTCTTTTTGTTAAACTTCTTAATTTATAGCTATTCATAATACTATTTTTAAAAACAATCGGAAACTTATTTTTCATTAGTTAACTCCAAGAACACGCTTTCTAAATCATCACTTTCTGTAATTTCTTTAGTTGTACCTACTTTTATAAGTTCACCATTTTTAATTATTCCGACATGGTCACATAATTTTTCTACTACTTCTAAAACATGCGATGAGAAGAATATAGTTGTACCATTTTCACATAATTCTTTCATAATATCTTTTAATATTTTACTGGATAAAGGATCTAAACCAACAAATGGTTCATCTAATATTAATACCTTTGGTTCATGAATTAAACCAGAAATAATTGCCAGTTTTTGTTTCATGCCATGAGAATAAGAAGATATTAAATCTCCTAAATTATCATATATAGCAAACTTTTTACCATATAGCGTAATTAATTCTTCTCTTTTTTCTTCTGAAACTTCATAAATATCAGCAATAAAATTTAGATAATCTATCCCTTTTAAGTTTTCATATAAATCAGGATTATCTGGAATATAAGCAATTTTTTTCTTATATTCTAATTCATCTTCCATAATACTTAATCCATCTATTAAGATATTTCCTTCATCAAATGAATGAATACCAACTATTGCTTTTATTAAAGTAGTTTTGCCAGCGCCATTATGTCCAATAAAACCAAATATTTCGCCATCATTCAATTTTAAACTTATATTTTTTAAAGCAACTTTATTGCTATATTTTTTTGTAACATTTTTTATTTCTAACATATTAACCTCTATCTATTGTTGATAAATTTTATTGTAACTTTTCCTAAGCCACTATCAACATCTAAACTGTTTATTCCACTTCCATATATATCTTCATCATGAACACTAACATTATCGATAGTAAATTCTCCTATACCTTTGTCCACATCAATTTGATAATCATTTGAATTTCCTAAAAGATTTATATTAGCAGCGCCAATTCCACAATCTATTTCACTTTTGCCAAGTACTCTAGCAGTTAAATTAACTTCGCCAACACCCATATCAAAATTCAAATAACTAATTAAACCATTATTAATATCAATTTTACCAGCGCCACCATC
>CAZJEY010000139.1:0-1740 GCA_964545135.1 uncultured Mycoplasma sp.
TATAATCTTTATAACTAAACGTAATTATAATCATAATTATTGCAACTAGAATTTTTAACATAAAATAAAAATAATTATTTATATCAAATAAAATTAATAGCGATGATAAAGCACCAACTAAACTTCCTAAAATAATTCTTTTGATTTTTTTATTTCTTTTTAAAACCATATTTACTGCAAGTAATATTAAAAAATCATAAAATAGATTTAAAACAAATAATAAATCTAAATATATTACCATATTATCACCAATTTTATTATATAAAAAAAATACAACGTTCTTTGTTGTATTTTGTCTATTTATTAAAATAAATCATTACTTCTTAAAAATGGTGGTATTTCTAAATCATCATCTGAAGCAACACTTCTTCTTTTTGGTGTTTCTTCGAAATCTTCTTCATCGTTCTTTTCAAAACCTGTTGCAATGACAGTAACAATAACTTCGTCAGATAAATTTTCATTCTTTATCGCACCAAAGATAATATTTACATCCGAATTAGCAGCTTCTCTTACTGTTTCAACAGCATCTTCTATTTCGAACAATGTTAAATTATTGCCACCAGTAACATTAACAATTGCATTTGTTGCTCCTTCAATAGTAGCTTCTAGTAAACTATTTGCAACAGCTTGACGGGCAGCTTCAATTGCTCTATTTTCACCAGCGTTGCAACCAATTCCAATAATTGCTGTTCCACTTTTTTCCATAACCGCTTTAACGTCAGCAAAGTCTAAGTTAATTACTCCAGTTACGGCAATTAAATCAGATATTGATTGAACACCTCTATGTAAAACATTATCAACTTCTTTAAACGCATCATCAAAAGAAGTTGTTTTATCAATTATATCTCTTAATTTATCATTTGGAATAACAATTAAAGTATCAACATGTTTTTTTAATTCTTCTAGACCTAAAAGAGCATTTTCAATACGCATTTTTCCTTCAAATCTAAATGGTTTAGTAACAATACCAACTGTTAATGCTCCTAACTCTTGCGCAATTTCGGCAATTATTGGTGATGCACCTGTACCAGTTCCACCGCCCATACCACAGGCAACAAAAACCATGTCAGCGCCTTTTAAGGCTTCTTCAATTTCACTTTTGCTTTCAAGTGCAGCAGCTCTTCCTATTTCTGGATTAGCTCCAGCTCCTCTTCCTCCAGTAATACTTTTTCCAATTTGTATCTTATTAGTTGCTTTAGAAGCATTTAATACTTGTAAATCAGTATTAACTACATAGAATTCAACAGATTTTACTCCTTCTTCAATCATACGATTAACTGCATTGCAGCCACCGCCACCTACTCCAACCACTTTTATCTTTGCTACTTGATCCATTTGTAATTCATTCATACGACCCTCTCCTTAATTGTCAAAAAAATATCCAAATAATTTTCCTAATAATGAATTTTCAGATATATTCACTTTCTTTTGAAGACCACCAAGTTCTTCTTGTTCATCTAAGTTAAATATAGAAAATTCAGTATTTCTTAATTTTAATCTACTATAGTAATACTTAATTAATCCAACTGCACTACTATATTTATTATTACGAGCTCCTATCTCTTCTACATTACCTATATAACCCATATTACCAAAATGGCTTTCTAATAATATATCAAAATCTTGTAACTCTGTAATACCTCCTGTAACTATTATATAACTAATTTCTTTTTTTGTTAAGAGATTTATTTGCTTTTTTATTAAATTCATTATTTCATTCAATCTCGAATTAGCTATTTC
>CAZJEY010000140.1:0-1713 GCA_964545135.1 uncultured Mycoplasma sp.
TAACATACATATTATAAATATTTCTAAATTCTTCTTCTTCCGTTTTAGCAGTACCTGTCATACCTGATAATTTATTATACATTCTAAACAAATTTTGAAATGTTATAGTTGCTACTGTTCTTGTTTCTGTGTTAATTGTAACATTTTCTTTGGCTTCTATAGCTTGATGAAGTCCATCAGAAAATTGTCTACCATGCATAAGTCGTCCAGTAAATTGATCTACAATAATTACTTCATCATTTTCAACTACATAATCAACGTCTTTTTTAAAGCCATAATTAGCTTTAAGTGCTTCATTAATAAAATGGACTAAAGAAGTATTATCTAAATCATATAAATTTTTTAAATTAAATATTTTTTCTATCTTTTTACTACCTTCATCTGTTAAAGAAACACTTTTTGTTTTCAAATCTATTGTGTAGTCCTCTTCTTCTTTAAGTCTCTTTACCGCTCTATCTGCGTCAATATATAAACTTTTTGAATTAAGTGAACCACCACTTATTATTAATGGAGTTCGTGCTTCATCTATCAATATTGAGTCAACTTCATCAATTATACAATAGTTTAACGGCCTTTGAACACGATCTTCGCGCCTTACAACCATATTATCTCTTAAATAATCAAATCCAACTTCATTATTAGTAGAGTATAAAATGTCTTTATTATATGCTTCTCTTTTTTCTAAAGGCGATAATTCTCTTAAATTAACTCCCACGCTTACTCCCAATAAATCATAAATAGGTTTCATCCATTCTGCATTTCTGGAAGATAAATACTCATTGGTAGTAACTACATGAACCCCTTTGCCAGTTAAACTATTTAAGTATGCCGGAAATATTGTTGTAAGAGTTTTTCCTTCTCCTGTTTTCATTTCTGCAATATTTCCATAATGAATAGCAAGCCCACCAAGTAATTGAACATAATATGCTTTTTCGCCAATTGTTCTACTTGCTGCTTCACGTGCTAAAGCGAAAGCTTCTACTAAAACATCTTCTAATGTTTCACCATTATTAAGTCTTTTTTTAAAATCCTCTGTTTTTTTAGCAAATTCGTCATCTTTTAATTTCTGCATTTCTTCATCTAAAGCAACGATTTTATCTGCTAAGGATTCAAATTTTTTTAATTCTTTATATTCACTATCGATTAATTTTCTAAATAGTCCCATAATTCACCTCGTATTTATTATTATAGCATACATATAAAAAGATTACTAATAATTCGTAATCATTTTTATCTTCTTCTGACATTTTTATTATCTGATTCAAAATTTAATAATTTTATAGTTAAATCATACAACTCTTGAATATCTTCATCAACTAATTCTTTTTTTTCTAACATATTAAGTCCTTTATTTATGCACTCTTCAAAATATGAATTATAACTATTTTGAAGAAAAATTATACTTTTTTTTCTTCTTTCAATCATATTTTTAGCAAGTAAAGCATTGTCTAAATCATTATTTATTAAATGTCTTTCATATCTTTTTATAATAGCGTTCACTTGACTTTCTAGAGTCATAATATAATCTGTAATGTTTGCATATTGAATATTATTTCTAACATATTTAGCAAAAAATTTTTCTTGGTAAATGTTTTTTAAATATTCTAGATAATAAATGTAATCAACTAATGATCTTACATTTTTTTCAAACACTATTTCTTCTAAATACTTATCTATTATTACTTTAACTAAATCTTCACATTCATTAATCGA
>CAZJEY010000141.1:0-1670 GCA_964545135.1 uncultured Mycoplasma sp.
GTTCACTAGATTTTTCATTCATAAAGTTGTCAAATAACTCTTTATCCCATAATTCTATGCGGTCATTTACGCCGATTATAACACATTCTTTGTTTAAACCGGCGTAGCTAACCAATGGGGAGGTAATATTGATTCGACCATTTTTGTCGAATTCGCAGATGGAAGCACCTGAGAAAAATGCTCTACTAAAAGTTCTAACATCCTTTTTAGTAAAAGGTAGTGTCTTTAATTTTTGAACAATTTTATCCCATTCTTCTAATGAGTAGATGTATAAGCATTTTTCTAAACCACGAGCAATAACAAACTTATCTCCTAGTTCATTGCGGAATTTAGTAGGTATTACTATTCTGTTTTTTTCATCTAAATTGTGATGATACTCACCCATAAACATGATAATTCCCCACTTTCTACCACTTCGCCCCACCATCTACAATTATATTACTATATCAAGGATAAAAAGTAAATGATAAAAACACATTTTTTTAAAAAAAATAAAATTTGTACATTTCTTTACATATATGCTATACTTTAAGTAAGAAAGAGGAACTTTATGTATGATTTTAGATTAAGCAAAGAATATATCAAAACAATTAAATTAATACTCTTAGAAACCGAATTAAAAAGACTAATTGGTAATAATTCTGATACAAAAGAATATTATATTGATATT
Source organism: uncultured Mycoplasma sp. (assembly GCA_964545135.1). Taxonomy (GTDB): domain Bacteria; phylum Bacillota_I; class Bacilli_A; order RF39; family UBA660; genus SIG200. Next base: position 671 of record CAZJEY010000141.1, read on the forward strand.
TTATTTAAATATGATATGGATACAGAAAAATTAAATATACTATATGAACGTTGTTGTTATAAAAAACCAAAACTACTACTAAATACTCTTTTAGTTTTTCAAAACAATGGCTATACCAAAGAAGAAATACTAGCTAATTTAGAAAGTGACAAACCGCTTCCTTTTATTAATCCTTTTATCGATGAACCAGATACATTTTCTAAAGATAATCCTTATTGGGACGAATATATCAATCAGAATCGTTCTTTAGTGATTGACGATATTAACAAAGAAATTAACAGAATACGTAAATAATTATTTACATTTTAATACATAATAATTATAAATAATCAAGTAAAAAAATATCACGTTATACAAAACTTGACATTTTTTGAAAGGTATGCTATAATTATCTCGTAATTAAGGGGGTATATAAAAATGAAAGGTTATGTCTTAGATTACGTTAATGAAAATGAATTTAAAAAATTAGAAAGAGCATTAAAAAAATACAACATGCTTGCTTTTAAAAAATTAAATTTTGAATTTTATCCAGCACTTAGAAATGGTAAATTTCAAGGTGAATTAGTTGAAACTAATAAAAAAAGTAAAACTGAAAAATATGAACTAAAATTACCAAGTGATAAAATGTTTACCCAAATTTATGGTGAAGTTAAATTAATCTATACAGTACATAAAAAAGATGAAGTTGTCATGTTAGAAACAATAACTCCATCTGATATATTACTTGAAGGACATAGATCAGAACTTACTACTTATAAAGGTATTATGATTTCTAAATCTAACGCTTCAAAAGATATGTTTAAAATCGATTTATTAAATATGTTACAAGATAAATAGTGGCAATTAAGCCACTATTTTAAATTGACTATCGTTTGACCAACGTTCCAATTATCCAATTTATATGACTTTACTAATTCATAACTACGTAAAATATTATGCACTTCTTTAGTTAAGATATTAGTACTTTTACCATGAATAATTAATAATTCTTTATTATTAA
>CAZJEY010000142.1:0-1646 GCA_964545135.1 uncultured Mycoplasma sp.
TACTCATTTATAAATTATGATAATAGTAATGTAAAAATTAATAATAATATTAAAGGGAATAATAATACAAGTAATTTTATAGTTAGAAACATTAGTAAAAAAGAATTATCCAAAATAGAGGTATGTGCTAATATTATAAAAGATAGTAAGAATAATGAGGTTTATGAAAAAATTAATGGTATAACTAATGGTGGAAATATCTTAGTTAAGCCAGATATTATTTGTGATAGTTTTGAAACCGTTGCTAATCACTCTAGTGTTATTGGTTATGTTAATAAAGATGAATTACATTATTTAATGAGTAAAGGGTTAGATTTAGATACTGCAAATAAGTTGATTTGTAATGGCTTTATTTTAAATAATATGGATAAATATATGCAAGAAAAAATTTTAAAAGAAGGAGGTGGAATAGATGAATAGAGAAGATTTTCCAATGTTAAGACATGATATAATTTATTTTGACAATGGCGCAACTAGTTTAAAACCACAATGTGTTATTGATAAAATGGTTGATTACTATGAAAATTATAGTGCTAATGCTCATAGAGGAGATTATGATATTTCTTATAAAGTAAGCGAAGAATATGAAAATACGAGAAGTTTAGTTAAAGAATTTATAAATGCTAGTAAGTTAGAAGAAATAGTATTTACTAGTGGTGCTACTGAATCATTAAATATGATAGTGAATGGCTTTTTTATGGATAATATTGAAAGTGGCGATGAAATATTACTTACCAAAAGTGAACATGCCTCAAATGTATTGCCATGGTTTAGATTAGCAAACTTAACTGGCGCTGTAATAAAATATATACCATTAGATGATAATTATCATGTTACTCTAGAAAATGTAAAAAAATCATTAATGCCTCGTACTAAAGTTATAGCTTTAGCTCATGTTACAAATGTTATAGGTGATATTAGACCTATTAAAGAAATAACTAAATTAGCTCATGAAAATGATATATTTGTCGTAGTTGATGGTGCCCAAAGTGTTCCTCACTTTAAAGTTGATGTCAAAGATTTAGATGTAGATTTTTTAGCATTTAGTGGTCATAAGATGTTAGGACCTACAGGAATTGGTGTATTATATGGTAAATATGAATTACTTAATAGTTTAGATCCAGAATATCTAGGTGGTGGAATGAACGAATCTTTTGATGATCCATTAAGTATTGAATTAAAAGAAATACCTACGAGGTTAGAGGCTGGAACTCCTAACATATCTGGTGTAATAGGTTTAGGTGCAGCTATAAATTATATTAATAATATTGGTTTTGCTAAAATAGTAAAAAAAGAAAAAGAATTAAGAGATTATTTTATTGATAAATTAATTAAAATAGAACATATTGATATTTTAAATCTAGAAGCAGATAGTGGTATAGTAGCTTTTAATGTTGAAGGTATTTTTCCCGAAGATGTTGCCTACTACTTAAATAAATATAAAATATGTGTAAGAGCTGGTAACCATTGTGCAAAGCTTACTAAAAATATTGTTGGTGTTGCTAATTCCCTTCGAGTAAGTTTTTATTTCTATAATACGTTTAGTGAAATAGATGAGTTAATAATGCTTTTAAAAGATAAAAATAAAATATTAAGAGAGATGTTATAATGGATAATGAATTAAAAAGAGAAATAATTTTAGAACA
>CAZJEY010000143.1:0-1642 GCA_964545135.1 uncultured Mycoplasma sp.
TCCATTTGACTAGCTAAATAAGAATAAGCCTCTTCACTATAAGAATAATTCATTTTTAATGCTTCTTCTTTATTTTTTTTAGCCATTTGATTACTATTCCAATTATAAGGAGAATGGCCTGATACCGTAGCGTAAAATACCATAAATTTATCGTCATTTATATAATCATTTATCGTATTATTAATCATTTCAATATCGCTTTGAGGCCATAATTTACAATTAATTACTTTCTCTAAACCATTATAACATGCCTTAAAATTATCTAATCCTAATGAAGCTAAATATTTATTACGATCTTGAAAAACGTAAGAATTATTATGATAAGCATAAGTTTGATAATTTTCATTTTTAAATACAGCACCTATTCCAAAAGGAAAATAATTCGAACCACTTCTAAACTTATTTAATATGCCAACACTACTAGCGTAAAGTCCAGTTAATTCTTGAAATTCACCGCCAATGGTACTATAAATTGTTGGCGTATAATAATTAGTAAAATGAAAACCACTATTAACTAATTTATAAAGTGTTGGTGTTAAATTTTCATCTACTGCTATTTCATTAAAACTCTCAGCCATAATTAAAATTAAATTTTTGTCTTTAAACAGCCCTGTATATTCATTCTTATAAGTACCCGTCTCATTGTTAAAATATTCATGCATAGCCTTTATAGTAGCATTATTTTCATTACCTATTAGACTATTAAAATCTATATCTAAATTATTTAAATCATATACTATTTCTTTTTTAGGTTCTGTAGTTTTGGTATCAGTAATTAATATTTTTTCTTTAAAACCAAATATACTTCTTTTGGTATCTAAAGCAAAAGTATTCACAACTCCCAAATTTTCTACGTTTAACGAAACATCATTTATTTCATAATATAACTTATAATTGGAATATTCATTATTTTTGTTAATTTGCAATACACCTATAAAAATAAAATAGTTAATAATAATTAAAATAATATATATAATATCTTCTTTAAATTTTGCTTTTTCATAATCAATTCTATTACCAATTAAGGATATTACAAATAATGGTAAAAAAATAATTAAGATTTCCCCAACTCTTTTTAATGTTTCAATTACACATTTATCTAAAAAATCATTCATTTGATCTGCTACTAAAAAAATATTCCAAGAAATATAAAAATCAAAGTAATCTTTACAAATAAATTGAGCGCTAAACCAAATTGATAATATTACTAAAAAAAGATACATAATTAGTCTATTAATCTTTTCGCTAAATAATTTTGTAACTAATGTTAAAATCAAGGAAATAAAAGCCACATAAACTATTATATATATAGTTGATATATTAAAAATACTTTTAAACAGAAGATATTTTATTACTATTTCCATAAATAACAAACTAAAAAAATAACTGATAAATACACTATATTTTCTCATAATAACCACTATAACAAGTATACCAAAAAAAAGAGATTTTTACATCCCTTTTAGATATTATTTTTTAATATCGTTAATAATTTAATATTAGATTGATATCAAAACTTCATTAGTACACTAAATAATATCTGTGTGCACCAATTATATTATGGCTATCTATAATTATTCTATAGTACCATTTTTTTCATGTATATTTTCTTCTTCTTTGTAATTTAAAGCTATACCAATTG
>CAZJEY010000144.1:0-1638 GCA_964545135.1 uncultured Mycoplasma sp.
TCATACACATAATATGGTCCAGCATCATATACATAGGCAGTAAAGATTCCTTCTCCTTCTTTACCATTTTCGTCTTTAAATGTTGCTCTTAAAAGATCTCCTCCTAATACACCTGTACCTAAGTTATCAACAACAGTAAAATCATTTAAAGTTGGAAAAGTAAAAGTACTTGTATTATTTAATGTTCCTAAGTCATTAAATATTTTATAAAATCCTTCTGTATCTTTAGTGGCAATTACACTTGTTTTAGCAAACATACTATCTGGATAATACTTTTGTTGCCAATTCTTTGCCTCTTCTGATTTGTTATATCCTTCAGTTTTCATATTAAAGAAAAACTGATAAGTAGTATTATTAGGATCATATACTTTAATAGTATAATGAATATAATCACCTATAGTATCAACTTTCCATCCTTTAGGTTTTTTAATAGAAAATTCATTTGTTTTATAATCTTCTAACTCTATTTTACTAACTTCTGATTTAACTATTTTTAATTTAGCATCAGGACTAGTAATAATCGTAGTACCAGCGACTAAATCAATTAGTTTTAAGATTACTAGTAATACTATTATCGCTCCAACTACTGCTAGTAATATAAATGATGGTTTTTCTTTTAGTTTTTTTAAATCTATTTTTTTCATTTTCTCACTCCTTATTTATTTTAGTATAATTTAAAATTTACTATATGACAATTGTCTTACCATTTAAAGCAATGTTTCTACTGGAAAGTTGTTGTTATTTGTAGTATAATTATTTTAAAGGTGAAACAATATGGCTTTTAAAGATAAACTTAATGATTACTTAAATATTATTAATTGTTCTTCTAAAGAACTATCTATTAAATCTGGTATATCAGAATCTCTTATCAGTAGATATCGTAGTGGTAAAAGAATACCTAGAGAAAATAGTATCCAATTTAAGAAAATAAGTACTGCTATTGAAGATATTATTAAAGAAAAAAATATTAGTAAATTTATGGAAGTTAATATTTATAATGAACTTGTTAAAGTTATTAAAGAAGATGATCCTTTTGACTATGATAATTTTAGTAAAAAGTTTAATACTCTTATTACTACTTTAAAAGTTAATATTAATGATATGGCTAAATATATTGTCTTTGATGCTTCACATATTTCAAGAATTAGATATGGTAAAACAAGGCCTTCAGATCCAGTTAATTTTTGTACTAAAGTTACTAATTATATAATGGTAAAGTATAATAATAATGAAAATATTGATAAAGTATATTGTCTACTAAATATTAATGATGAGTCTACCATTAGTGATAATGATCTATTTAATTTAATATTTAATTTTCTTACTAATAATAATGGTATATGTAACAATGATAATGGTTATATTAGTGATTTTTTAAATAATCTTGATAATTTTAATTTGAATGATTATATTAAGTCTATTCATTTTGATGAACTTAAAATACCTAATATTCCTTTTTATAAGACTAAGAGTAAAAACTACTATGGCATTGAAGAAATGAAAAATGGTGAACTTGACTTTTTTAAAGCAACAGTATTAAATAAAAATAATCATGATATTTTTATGTGTAGTGATATGCCTATGGAAGATATGGCTAAAGATACTGATTTTGGTAAAAAATGGATGTTTGCTATTGCA
>CAZJEY010000145.1:0-1635 GCA_964545135.1 uncultured Mycoplasma sp.
ATAATATATCTTACTAGTAAAAGTTTTTTAATATTATTTATTAATTTATTAAAATAATACTAGCAAAATATTATAACATTTGTTATAATATTTTAAGAAAGGTAGTAAATAAATGGCTAGTATTAAAAAAGATGACATCATTTTATGTGCTTTTAATATTTTAAAATCCTTGGGAATCGAACATGTTAACGCTCGAGCGATTGCCAAAGAATTAAATACTTCAGTTCAGCCCATATTTTATCAATTTAAAAATATGAATGAGGTAAAAGAAAAGTTATTAAACTATGCATTTGATTACTATAAAAAATATTTATTAAATTTTACTGATAATCTTCCTAAATATAAACAAGTGGGTTTAAATTACATAGGGTTTGCGCAAAACGAAGCTAATATTTTTAAATTTATTTTTATGGGAAATTATCAAATTGATATCAATAATTTTAATAATTTTGACAGTAGTTATAGTTTAGTAGAAGAAATATTAGAAGCAAATAATTATTTGAGTAAGGAAGATGCCAAAAGTATTCATTTAAAAATGTGGATGTTTACACATGGTATAGCATCTCTAATTGCAACAAATACTTGTTGCTTTAGTAGTAGTTATATTAGCAATTTATTAACTGATGAATTTAATGCACTAATTGAAAATGCAAAAAGGAAAGAGGTAAATAATGAAAATTAGTAATTTATTATGGGGGTTGGTTTTTATTGCTATTGGTATTATATTTGGCCTAAATGCAATAGGGTTTAATATTAATATATTTTTTGATGGTTGGTGGACATTATTAATTATTATTCCATCATTGATAGGTTTATTTAAAGATGGTGGTAAGACTGAAAGTATCATAGGTTTAATTATTGGGGTTAGTTTTTTATTAGCATCTTTAGATATTATTGATTTTACTATTATATGGAAATTATTGGTTCCAGTAATTTTAATTATTGTTGGTTTATCATTTATATTTAAAGATTTATTTAATAATAAAGTAAAGCAAGAAATTAAAAAAATAGTAAAAAATGATAATGAGGAATACTGTGCAACATTTGCATCTCAACAAATAGATTTTAGTAATGAAAAATTTACAGGTGGAAATCTTTCAGCGGTGTTTGGCGGTATTAAATGTGATTTAAAAGATAGTATCATTAAAGAAGATGTAGTTATAGATTGCAGTGCAATCTTTGGTGGTATTACGATTTATGTTCCCGATAATGTTAATATAAAGATTAGTTCAACATCTATCTTTGGTGGCGTAGAAGATGAAAGAAAGCATAAAAATAAAGATAATAAAATTACAATTTATATAAACGCCAATGTACTATTTGGAGGAATTGAGATAAAATGAATGATGCTCAAAAAGTAATAAAATATGTAGCAATATCTTTAGCTATATTACTTATTGTTACTATTATAAGCAGTTTAGTTTATCTATTTAACGCTTTAGGTAATACGTTTTCTTTTGATAAAGAATATAATGATAATTTAGAAATGATTAATCTTAACGAAGAATTTAATAATATTACTATTGATTTAATAAGTGCTGATCTAACGGTTAAATATGGTACACAATTAAAAATAGAAATGAATAGTAATATTAATTACACTATAGATAATAATCTTTTATTTATAAAGGTAAG
>CAZJEY010000146.1:0-1567 GCA_964545135.1 uncultured Mycoplasma sp.
AAAATGATTTTAGGTAGTCATGTAAAATTTAATAAAGAACAATTATATGGTTCAGTAAAAGAAGCAATAGGTTATGGTGCTAATGCATTTATGTTTTATACTGGGGCACCCCAAAATACTATTAGAAGTGTTATTAATGAAGACTTAACTCAACAAGCATGGGCTTTGATGCAAGAAAATAATATTGATATAAATAATATAATTTGTCATGCTCCATATATTATTAATTTAGCAAATAAACTTAATTTAGATTCTTGGAATTTTTCAATTAATTTCTTAAGGAATGAAATTGATAGATGTGAAATGATGGGTATTAAATATATCGTAGTTCATCCCGGTAATCATTTAACTAATTCTTTGGAAATAGCTTTAAAAAACATTATTGAAGCTCTAAATTTAATTATTAATAAAGAAGACAATTGCATGATTTTAATTGAAACAATGGCTGGAAAAGGTACTGAATGTGGTAAAAGTATTGATGAAGTAAAAACAATACTAGATGGAATTATTTATCAGGATAAAATTGGCGTATGTGTAGATACTTGTCATATTAATGATGCCGGTTATAAAATAGAAGATTATTTAGAAGAATTTAAAAATAAGATTGGTTTAGATAAAATAAAATGTATACATATTAACGATAGTAAAAACGTTTGTGGTGCACATAAAGATCGTCATGAAAATATTGGCTTTGGAACTATTGGATTTACAAATTTAGTAAACTTAATAAATAATGATGAATTAAAAAGTGTTCCTAAAATATTAGAAACACCATATGTTGAGAATTATCCACCATATAAATTTGAAATTGCAATGATAAAAAATAATTCTTTCGATATTACTTTAAAAGAAAAAGTTGTTAATTATTATAAATAACGAGAGTATTGTTGAAAGTATTCATTATATAATTTTTTAACTTTAGAGAAAGTATCTTCTTTAAAGTTATTTTTATATCTATCAATATTAAATAATTGAGGGTTATCTAAAATTGATTCCCAATTTTTTTTGATAAATTCATAGGTAAAAATAAGCTCATTTTCTTCTAAATAGACATCTTTTGATATCGCAAAATTATTTACATCATCAATAGTTATATTATTCATAAATCTCTTAATCATATTTCGCATTTTATCACCTATTATATTGTATGAAATAATCAAAAATAAGAATACTAATTAATGTGATAAATATGTTTAAAAAGTTATTGATATTAATGTTATTTTTAATTATAGGTATTAGAATGGTATATTTAAATGTTTATGAACATGATAATTATATAACTAAATTAAATGAAAAAACAAATAAATATATTTATGGAAATACTGCACCTAGAGGTAGAATTCTTGATCGAAATGGTGTAGTATTAGTCGATAACATTGGCAAAAAAACAATTTACTACAATAAATTAAAAAAAATTAATTATCAAGAAGAAATAGCTATTGCATATCAATTAGCAAATTTAATAGATATATCAATAAATGAAAATTCTTTACAACAATTTTGGTTAATAAATAATGATAATGGTGATAAATTAATAACTGATAGTGAATGGCAAAAATATAATGAA
>CAZJEY010000147.1:0-1549 GCA_964545135.1 uncultured Mycoplasma sp.
AATACAAACTATTAATAATAATATGCTTTTTTCTTTTAACATTAACATTACCAAAGGTAACAGCAACAGTAAAAAATTTAAATTTAATTGGTAAAGTAATTGTTTTAGATGCAGGAAATCTGAGTAATTAAGACAATTATCATAGCAAATAATAATCTATATAAAATAATAATAAATAAAGCAAAATACTTTTTAACGAAAGTATTTTTATTATCCTAAAACTAATGATATATTAAGCAATTTGTGGTATAATAGATATAACAAAAAAACTTAAGAAAGCGAGTGATTTTAGTGAATAATAATAAACAAACTGAAAAAGAGATACAAGAAAAAATAAAAAAAGTAGATGGTGCTATGGCTCAAGAGGGTATGCCATTAACAAAAGAATTAAAACAAAAACTTTATAATTGTATAATTGGTAAATCTACAACAGAAATAGAACGCAGGAAAGTTATAGAAAAGTACAGAGGAATTTATGGATAATAAATACAAATATACTTATGAAAGAACTGCTGATTATTGTTATAAAGATACTAATGTTTTAATCAATAAACTAAATATCACAAATGAAGAAGATTTATTTAATGCCGAAAGAGAACTTGTATCTTTAAGAACTTATGAACTAAATGAAAAACCATTAAAAGGAAATTTTGATTTTAAGTATTTAAAAGATATTCATAAATATTTATTTCAAGATGTATATAGATGGGCAGGAGATATAAGAAATTGTAATATAGCTAAACAAGATTTATTCTGTTTAACAGAGCATATAGAATCGTTTGGTAATGATGTATTTAATAAATTAAAAAAAGAAAAATATTTTGTAGATTATGATAATGAAACAACACTAGATAAATTAGTAGAATTATTTGCGGATATTAATGCTTTGCATCCATTTCGTGAAGGCAATGGAAGAAGTCAAAGAGTATTTATAGAATCACTTGCTAAAATAAATGGAATATACTTAGATCTTACAAATGTGTCTAAGATGGATATGATTGTTGCCAGTCATGATAGTATTAATGGAGATTATGAAAAACTAAAAGAAATGTTTAAAAAGAATAGCCATATTTTAAGTGAAGAAGAAAAATTAAAATATATAAATATTTATTGTTCTAACAAATTAAAGAAGATAATTGTTGAGAAATAATATAAGTAATTAACAATACCATATAGTTATGATAAAAAACATTTTCAAATAACGAAAGAAAGTTATTTTGAATAAAATAAAGCATATATTAAAATAGGTGTAAGATGAATAAATACAAACTATTAATAATAATATGCTTTTTTCTTTTAACATTAACATTACCAAAGGTAACAGCAACAGTAAAAAGCTTAAATTTAATTGGTAAAGTAATTGTTTTAGATGCAGGCCATGGAGGAAAAGATGACGGAGCAGTAAATAGTAAAATAATAGAAAGAGAACTAAATCTCATATTAGTAAAAAAATTAGAAAAAGAACTAGTATCACAAGGAGCAATAGTTTATTTGACAAGAGAAGATGAAAATGATTTATCCACAACTACTGTTAATAGAAAAAGAAGTG
>CAZJEY010000148.1:0-1515 GCA_964545135.1 uncultured Mycoplasma sp.
ATTGAAAAAGAATATAATTTAAAATATAATAGTAATATAAAATTTATTTATTTGACAAAAAAAGAGTGGGAAAACGAGAAAGCAAATTACATAAATAACTTAAAACAACAAATTACTTATAATTATATAGAAGAACCAGAAATAATTAAAAATAATGAAATAGATTGTAGTGTGAATGGTCTATTTAATAAGGAAAAAATAGAAATTATTTAATTGAAGGAGGAAAAGAAAATGAATATGCAAAATTTAATGGCTCAAGCCCAAAAAATGCAAAAAGATATTGAAAATAAGAAAAAAGAATTGGATAGTATGGAATTTATAGGTCACTCAGAATGGGTAGAAGTATTATTTACCGGAGATAAAGTTTTAAAAAATGTAAAAATTTTAAAAGAAGGAAATATCGATGAAGATGATAAAGAAATTCTTTCTGACATGTTTCAAATAGCTGTAAAAGATGCATTTATAAAAATTAATGAAGAAACAGATAAGATGTTAGGAAAATATTCTAATATGATGAATGGATTATTTTAAAATGATTTATCCAGAACCATTACAAAAATTAATTGATTTTTATAAAAAATTGCCAGGAATTGGCGAAAAAAATGCTGAAAGAATGGCTTTAGCAACAATTGATTTAGATTTAGAAGAAATAGAGGATTTTTCTAAAGATATAGTTTTAGCAAAGAATAATCTAAGAAATTGCAAAATATGTGGACATTTAACAGATTCAGAATATTGTCAAATTTGTAAAAATGAAAATAGAAATAAAAATTTAATATGTGTAATAGAAGATTATAAAAGTGTTTTTACTTTTGAAAAAGTTGGAAATTATAATGGAGTATATCATGTATTGAATGGCTTAATATCACCTATGGATAGTGTGGGACCTGAAGATATTAATATTTCTGCTTTGGTAAAAAGAGTAAAAGAATTAGAAAAGCCAGAGTTGATATTAGCATTAAAATCTTCAATAGAAGGTGAAACTACAATACTGTATATAAAAAAAATATTTGAAAAATACGACGTTACTATTTCTCGATTATCTTATGGGTTACCAATGGGAGCGGAAATTGACTATTTAGATGTGATTACTTTAGATAAAGCTTTAAGTGATAGAAAGAAAATTTCCGAATAAAATTATAGTTATTATAATATAATTTTATGAGGGATGCCTATGATAAACAAAGTATTAGTAATAATAAAAAAGATAATATTTGCTTTTGGAGTCTTATATGGTATAAATATTTTATTAACAAATATCGGAATAATGGTACCAATAAATGTTTTAACTATATTGATAGGGACTACATTAGGAGCTCCGGGAATCTTATCATTATATGCTTTATTTATAATAATTAATTAGGAGGAAATTGTGGAAGTAAATGCAGGATTAAGTAAGTTATTTGATTATTATAAATCTAATGAAATAGCTCATGCATATTTAATAACAACAAATAACGTTGATAAATGTGTTGATGAGTTATTTTGTATTTTAAAAAAAATATATTTATATGA
>CAZJEY010000149.1:0-1505 GCA_964545135.1 uncultured Mycoplasma sp.
TATTTTGCCAGCAATATTGGAAAAATCTGATAAGTTTAATATCATTACTTCAAAATTTTTATTATTTTCAATTAAATAATTAGCTACATACTTTGCAATGGATTTATGACCGCTTCCATATTCGGCATATAAAATTAATACTTTCTTTTTCATAAAGCCATCCTTTCGATTTTATAATAATATTATATTATTTTACAAACTATAAAACAATATAATATAATTTTCACTTAACTTAACTTTACAAAAAAATAGTCCATATTAATAAAAATATGTCCTATTATCATTCGTTATATGCAATACTTACATTATTACTACTATTAGTATCATTTAAATTATAAGTATTATTGTTTTTTATTATAAGGAGTAATACTCCCATAATAACTATGGAGTAAAAGAATATTACACCTCCATATTCTTTAACCAATTTACTCATAATAATATCACTCCCTTCTTTCAAAACAATCATACACCATACATATGTTCGTGTCAATATAAAAATAAAAACTTTACATTTTATTTCTAACATTTAGTTATGTAAAGTTCTTCTAGCTCTTAAATAGGCATTTTTAACATCTTCTATAGAATATACACCCTCATATAATTGTTCGCATATTTCATCTGACAATCTATTAAAACTACCCCCTACAGGCATCTTTTTTGCCGTTGGTTCAATATTATTTCCTATACTATAAATATCACTATTATCTAATTCGTAAGTATTATCGTTTGGAATGTTTAAATATTGCGTAATTTTTCTTTCGATAATAGTATCATACGAAGTTCTCCATCTTATTATTCTTTCAATATTATTTTCGAATACGTTAGAATCACTTAACACTTTTTTATTTGTGATATAATCATAATAATAGTTTTCTTGCTTTTTTTTACAATCAACATATAATTGATAACCATCATTATTATAATATTCAATAGTAGAAATTGTTTTTACATCATAATAATAATTAGTATCATTTTTATATATTTTTGTTTCTTTATCAATATATTTAATTATAAAATTACCATTAGGTTCTAATTCACAAGTGCCTGATAATTCTTTTATTTCATCATCTTTTCTACTAATAGTCAAAAATTTTGTCATATTGGCATTCTTAGTCAGATAGCCTTCATAATTAATTTTTTCATACACTATTTTTCCTTTAAATTTATTTGGTTCTATCAATTTGACATTCCCGTTTTCTAATAAAAAGTTAAACTTAGTTAAAACCTTTAAAACAAATTCTTTATCATTTATCTCTTTTTCGATTTTTTTAAGCACATTATTTAATTTTCTAATATCTTTATTATTTTGACATTTTCTTTGGTTATTCATGTTTTTTTCTATTTCGTAAACATTATTGAATTCCAAACCAATCAAATTATATGTACCGATTCCTCTTAGTATTTTTTTTGCTTCTTCATCAATAATCATTAAAACTCCCCACCTATTTGTATTATAACACGTAATATACTTTAAAGACAAATAATTATTATCAGAAACATTTGTT